>CADBNI010000035.1 GCA_902795965.1 uncultured bacterium | reverse complement strand
ATTCTTCTAATGTAATCTTTTCTAATGAGCTTCTCCATTGTTTAATCTCTTCTTTGCTCAAATATTCAGACATTCATTATCTCCTTTTCTCTTTCCAATTTTTAATTTAGCATAAACCATGTTTCATGATTCAAAATGTTTCATAACGTAAATTTTTGTTTATTTTGTAACAATTTTGGGCTTAATACAATACCCCCGAATCCAAAATTTTCTGCACTTCTTCATTCATAATATTATGGATTTCTTTAATCGGTTTTGTACCGTCTATACTTTTAAAATTATATTCGGATTTCATGGCATTGTACTGTTCAAGGCATTTTTTCTGATAGATTTCAAAACTCTTATAAAAATCGGTTGAAAATCCCACATCACGACCGCTTTCATAAAAATCCAATCCGGTTGTTCCGATAATTCGTTTCAAAAGAACATCAACGGGCATATCGAGATAAAATACCAAATCGGGTTCGGGCGCATAATCATAGAGATTTTTAACCCATTCAATATCCTGCCCTCTTACAACGTCACGCGCAAGCGCAGTATAATAATATCTGTCCAAAAGAACGATAAACCCCGATTTAAGTGCGGGAATTATTTGGTTTTCAAGCCTGTCGGCAAAATCCGCCGCATACAAAAGACTGAATGTAGTAGCATTCAAAAGGTTTCTGTCTTTTGCATCATCAATAACATCAGCAATCAGCCTTGATGTTTTCCACTCGGAAACCATTACTCCGTAAGACTGAGCCTGCAAATATTTCTTTAAAAGCTCAAGCTGGGTGGATTTTCCCGAGCCGTCAGTTCCTTCAATGACTATCAAAAGTCCTTCGTATCCGTGTTTTGTTTTAAACTGCGTCATAATCCACTCCTTTTGCTTTCAAGACATCTTTGAGCATAGTTCTTATCGCAACCTGTTTCGAGTGAATTGAATCAAGCGCATCAAGTTTCACAAGCCCGTATTCATCAACCATTTTTTTGTATTCTTTAATTACTCTGCTTTGAAAAATAATATAACTTTCATAAGGATCGTTGCTCAATTTCAGATCCATGCCTGCTTCATAAAACTTCGGAGCGCGGTTTGAACAAATTCTTTCCATTGCGTCTTTCGGGTCAATATCAAAATAGATTGCCAAATCGGGTTTTATGGCGAAATTGTAGACTTCACGAACCCAGTCGGAATCAACCCCTCTTGCCACATCTCTTGCAAATGCCGTATAAGCATACCTGTCCGCAAGTACGATAAACCCTGCTTTCAGTGCCGGAGCAATAACCTGTTGTAACCTGTCCGCAAAATCAACGGCATGCAAAAGCGAAAATGTTCGCGGAGAAAGCATATTTTTCTTTTTTGCAAGTTTTGTGGTTTGGCTTATGAGTTCTGAAGAATTCCATTCGGTAAAAATTACGTCCTGTCCTATCTCTTTCAACCAATCACGCAAAAGAGCAAGTTGAGTGGATTTTCCCGAACCGTCAATACCTTCGACACAGACAAGTGTACCTTTATAGTTATGATTTTCGTTAAATTTCGGCAATTTTTACTCCTGTTATGAGATTCTTCGGCTAATATCGTCATTCTGAGCGAAGAATCCCTAAAAAAACGCCTCAGAATGACTTTTTATTTAAATTCCTTTTGTTTCTAAAAGTTTGACATTGATTTTTCCGAACTTGGCAGACAGATTATCTATCAAATGTATAAAATACAATTCGGGTTCCAAATCTTTTTGATCAAGATCAATTATAGCTCCCCAATCACTTCTTCCGTGGTGTGCGGCAATCATTTTCGCAATTTCAGGAAAACCGTTTGACATACACAGTGTAAATCCGTATTGTGAGTGGGTTAACCAAACTTTTCTGAAATTTTCATCATAATCTATCAAACCTGTTTCGGTATTAATCGTATATTCAAATATTTTACCGATATCGTGCAGAATACATGCGGCAAGTATATTATCTCTGTTAAATTTGTAATCCGAAATATCCATATTGTGTTCCGCATATTTTACACACTCAAGTGTATGAACCATAAGTCCGCCGACATAGTTATGGTGCATCAGTTTTGCCGCGGGCATAATCTTAATTTTATCCTTATGTTCCATAAAATATTTTGTCAAAAATTCATTCAGTTTTGCATCTTGGATTTTATTAAAATAAGAGGTTAATTCCGCATAAACTTTTTCTCTTTCTCTTTCGTCAAGTCCCAATTTTGCCTCTTTAATGAGCGAAAGAGCCGATACAAGGCAATTATTAAATTTTTCGTTAAATGTTGCGGAAACAATTCTTACGATATTTCCCGTTCTGAATATTTTTTCATCAAAACGGTTAAGTGTTTCTTCCCACAAAATGCAGTTCAATGTAGAGTTGTCGCTCAAATCTTTCAGTTGGAGCTTACCCATTTTTGTTCCTGCTTTTGTGTCGCCTATTGAAAATACTACTACTTCGTAATCAACATCTGTTTTAAACATTTTTTATATAGTAGCTTACGATGCCTAAAAAACCGCCTTTTTTTGATTTTGAATAAATCCAAAAATTTTTGTACTATCGGCTTTATTTGACTCATGCACTCGGGTCATCATGCTGAACTTGTTTCAGCATCTCATTACTTATCCCTCGCATCTGTTTTGCTTTTTAGGTTTTCGTAAACGTTACTCCTTTCGTCAATTTGTATCTCTGTTAATAATCTTTGAGACCCTGAATCAAGTTCAGGGTGACATATCCGTATAACTCATAAATTCGTTTACGGCTATGTCAATTTTTATCTCTGTTAATAATTTTCCCGCCGTCGCCCCAAACGAAAGAGGAGCGAATTTCTTTGCCTACTTTTTCTATCAGGTGGTCAGCGTTTTGTTTTCTTAATTCGTTGAAGTTTTTACAACCCGATTGCATTTCCTCCATAAATTCGTTTGCAAATGCACCGCTTTGAATATCTTTCAACAAATCTTTCATGGCATTGCGTGATTGTTCACCGATAACTTTCGGCCCGCGTGTCATATCGCCGTATTCCGCCGTATTGGAAATAGAATATCTCATATCCGCAAGTCCGCCCTGATTAATCAAATCCACAAGAAGTTTCATTTCGTGTAAAACTTCAAAATAAGCCATATACGGAGAATATCCCGCTTCGACAAGCACTTCAAACCCTGTTTTTATCAGAGCCGAAACACCTCCGCAAATAACAGCCTGTTCTCCGAACAAATCCGTTTCGGTTTCTTCTTTAAAAGTTGTTTCGATAATTCCGGCACGTCCCGCACCGATTGCGGATGCGTAAGAAAGTGCTACATCTTTTGCATCTTCTGACGGGTTTTGATAAACCGCAATTAAAGAAGGAACTCCCCGACCGACTTCAAACTCACTTCTTACCGTATGTCCCGGGCCTTTTGGAGCAACCATTATAACATTTACATCTTGCGGAGCTTCAATTTTTTTGTAATGAATATTAAACCCGTGAGAAAACATCAAATATTGTCCTTTTCTCAAATAAGGTTTGATTTGTTCTTCATAAACTTTTGCCTGAATTTCATCAGGAATAAGGATTTGAACTATATCGGCATATTTTACCGCATCTTCGATTGTCATAGTTCTAAACCCGTAATTTTTCGCTTTTGTATCGGATTTTCCGCCTAATCTCAGACCCAAAACCACATCACAACCCGAATCTTTTAAATTCATGGATTGACCGTAGCCTTGAGAACCAAACCCGATAACCGCAATTTTTTTTGTTCTAATTAAATTTGTGTCAATGTCTTTGTCAAGATAAATTTTTAAACTGTTCATATTTCGCCTCAAACAGATATTAGCACAAAAAGATTTAAAATTTACATAAGGTTACAATTAGTAAATTTTTAAAATTGATATGTTTTATAAGGTTGTATGATAGGTGCAATTTCTTTGGTACAATTTAATAATCCGTCATTTACCGGACGAAAAGTCCCAAATTTCGGATTTCCTTGCGATAGTTTTTGCTATTCTGACGGCTACAAATTTATTAAAAAGATATTTAATTTTGCACCTCAAAATGCAGAAAAATTGGAAGTTTACAAGGGACCGAAAAATTTGGAAGCGGGATTTTCAACGGAAGAATTGCAAGATGTCGGAGGAGGCTGGCTAAAAGCCGATTGCCAAACCCCTTTGAGTACTACGGGGGTAAGAACTTGTGCGGTGTTGAATTTAGTAAACGAAGAAACTTTTGAAAACATACTTTACCACGTTCATGACGAAACAAGTGCGGGAAAAATCGAAAAATTTATAAAAGAAAAATTCCCTGAATTTACGCGTGTAAATATTGTTGGAGGTGATCAGTTTAAAACTTCAAATACAATGCGCAAAATTGTTCAGGCAGTTGACAACATAAATCCGAATGCCGACAAAACTTTTTATTATACCGTAACCGAAAATCCAGAAATAGTTGCATATCAAGGTGATATGTATTATATGAAAGGCAATTCGGGCAAAGTTTCATTTGTTCAAAATACCAAAAATTATTGGTACTGAAATCTCACTCCGACGCAAGGTTATTTTCGCCCAACAAAAATACCTGCAGAACATTTTCCGATTGCTTTACGGTTTTATAAAAATCTTTTACAAGAACGCACTGCGTTTGAATGCAGGTTAAATTCCTTTCATGCAGATATTTTTCAAGATTGTCGGCATTAATCGTATATTGGCGGTGTTTTAAAAATGCGCAAAAACGGGTTTTTCTTGCACAAATCTCAGACAAGGCAAAATTGATAATTTCATCATACGAAAGATTGTATCCGTCATTCAAAGACATATCAATAATAAAATTAAAATTATCGCTCGTTGTAATCGAAAGATATGCAATAATACGTTTTTCGTCGGCATCTTCAAGAACATACCTGTTTTTGTAATAATTTGAAAATCCCGCAAAAATCGGTTCTTTATATTCGGTATAAATCCTTTCCATTGAAGGTTTATAAAGGTTTTTCAACTCCATATTGTAAAGTCTTGCAATATACTTTGCATCAGAATTTTGACAGCATCTGAAAGGTGCTTTTACATTTGTTTGAGCCTTGAAATTATCCAACTTCCAAAGATTTTCGTAACTGCATTGCCTAAAACCGCAACCCTGCATAAAAAGTTCCAAAAGCTCATCATGAGATTGGTCAACCGTAACTCTGAATGATACCGCACCTTTTGCTCCGTAACGGGCAATTACAAATTCAACAAGCTGTTTTCCTATATCGTACATGTTTTGTTTAAAAACAAGGCGGGTAATATTCAATTTATAAGGGTTTCCCGAAGTGGGAACAACCGTAATAAGTCCTAAAATTTCATCATTATCGAGCAAAACATAAGATTCGGGTAAAAATTTGTATTTCAAAGGCAAAACGGCATGGAGCATCAAAAAAGCCTCAGCGGTAATATCGCGCGAAAACTTTTCGTCACTGCCCAAATACTCAATCATTTTCTTTATCTTAGGTGCATCAAAACAATTTAGTCGTTTTATCGTTATCATACAAGTATTATATAATTTATTTTTATTCTTTTCAAGTTTGTGTTAAAATTCAAAATATGAAAACGGCAGTTATTGACGGTGACAAAATAATTTTAAAAGAAGCCCCTGCTCTTACACTTAATAACCAAAAAGGCGCAATAGTAAAAGTTTTGGGCTGCGGGTTGTGCGGTTCGGACATTGTTAAATTTGTTCACAAAATTTCACTTGACGGAACGGTTCTCGGACATGAAATTGTTGCGCAAATTGTTGAAATAAATTCCGAAACAAATTTCAAACCGAATGATGTAATTGTAACTTCGCACCATATACCTTGCGGAGAATGTGTTTATTGCAGGCATGGAAATGTTTCCATGTGCAAACATTTTAAAGCCACCAATATAAAACCCGGAGGTTTTAGCGAGTATGTTTACCTTTCGGAAGAACATCTTCAAAATGTGGCACACCTAAAACCCGAAAATCTTACCGATATTGAGGCATCTTTCTATGAACCCTTGGGTTGTATAGTCCGAGCCGTAAAACGTGCCAACCTTCTTGAGGGAGATACGGCACTTGTTGTCGGGTTAGGGTCTATCGGAATTTTGACGGCACAATGTTTGAAAGCATTCGGAATAAATGCGGTCGGCTGTGATTTAATTCAGGAACGCGTTGAATTTTTAAAATCATTCGGAATTGATGCGGTTAAAGAATTACCCGAAAATTTTGAAGCTGATGGAATTTTTATGACATCAGGAGCGGATAAGGCTATTGATACGGCACTGAAACATGTTCGTAACGGCGGTAAAATCCTTGTATTTTCAAGTACTCCGCATGACGAAACTTCGTATCCGAATAATGAGATTTACTATCGTGAATTAACCGTCCTCGGCAGTTATTCACCTTCTCCAAAGGATTTGAAAGACTCTCTTGAACTGTTAAAAACGAAAAAGGTTAAAGTTGATAATATTTCTGTCGAATATTCGCTCGATAATATTCAACAGGCATTTGACGATACAATGGCAAACAAAATATTGAAGGCTTATATAAAAATAGGAAATTAGAATGAAAGCAATACAATATTACGGTCCACAGGACATAAAATACGAAGAAGTTTCGATAAAACCGCCCGAAGAAGGTGAAGTCGTAGTGAAAATAATGTCAGCTCTGACTTGCGGTACTGATGTCAAAACATTCAGGCGCGGTCACCCCGTTTTGATTAAACAGGTTCCGTCCGGATTCGGACACGAATTTGCGGGAATTGTCGACAGAGTCGGCAAAAACGTGACAAATGTTAAAGTCGGTGACAGAGTTGTTGCGGCAAATTCCGCCCCCTGCGGTCATTGTTTCTTTTGCAAACGCGAAGAATACAACCTTTGCGAAAATCTTGATTTGTTGAATGGGGCTTATGCCCAATACATAACCGTTCCCGCAAGAATTGTCCAAAAAAACATGTTGATTTTACCCGACAAGTTGAGTTTTGATAAAGCAGCATTTTGCGAACCTTTGGCAAATGTCGTTCACGGTGTTGAAAGAACGGAAATAAAAGCGGGACAAACGGTAGGTATTATCGGAATAGGACCAATCGGATTGATGTTTGCAAGACTTGCAAAGCTGAAAGGCGCAAAAGTTATTGCTGCAGGCAGAAATCCGATAAAACTCAAAGCTGCGGAAGAATTTGCTCACGCAGACGAAATCGTTGATTTAACCAAATATCCTAACCCCGAAAAGATTTTTAAAGAATTTACCGATGAACGCAGAGGACTTGACGTTGCAGTTGAATGCGTCGGTCTGCCAGAAATTTGGGAAAGAATATTTTCTTGCGTTCGTCCCGGAGGAACAGTGCATTTCTTCGGCGGGTGTAAATCGGGGTCTACCGTAACTTTTGACACAACAAAAATGCACTACGGCGATATAAAAATGATGAGCGTGTTTCATCATACTCCGAAATATTTCAGAATGGCTTTAGATTATATTGCCTCAGGCAATGTTGAAGTTGAAAAACTAATAACCGATACAATATCGCTTGACAAAATCGAGTGGGCAATGCACCAACATATTGACGGAAAAGCTATAAAATTCCTTGTAAAACCCTGGCAATAAAAAAGACCGATAAAATCGGTCTAAACAACTCTTAAAAAAATATACGGGATTATTTTACAGCTCTTAATCCCGTTTTTATACCTGCATCAGCATTAATCATTTTCGCCGATGCTAACGCCAAATTGCGGCGTTTTCTCGCTCCTCTTAATATAAATTCCACACTGTCGCATACATTACACGAAGGTGATACAATCTTTTTTAACATAGTCACATTCTCCATTACATATTTTTTATCGGAGAATTTCACCAAAAACTTTAATGTTTTTAATCAATTATTAAGCAATGTTTACAAATGTTCAGTAAAAAATCGGAAAGACTCAAAACCTTTGGGGCATTTTTTATTCCGAATAGTCCCTGTTTAAGTCCTATTATGCACGAAGGACAAGTTGTAATTACGAAATCGGCATTGGTTGCAAGTATGTTTTGAGCTTTTTTTCTCGAAATATCGACTGACAATTTACGATTTTTCAAAGCAAATTCGCCCGCAAATCCGCAGCATTCATCAAACCCTTGCATCTCAATATATTCGATATTTTCACAATTTTCAAATAACGGCTTTATAAAATCAGTGTTTTTTAGATGACAAGGCTTGTGAAAAGTTACTCTCACAGGTTTTTCGGATTTAAATTTTACGTTTTGCTTAACCAAAAGTTCACCCAAAGATAACATATCATTACGGGAAACCGACGTAGTAATCTCATTAAAATAATTTTTAATTGTACTTTCACAGCTTGCGCAATCCGTCAAAATATAATCAAACTCACAATCCATTAATTCTAAGTTGCGTTTTTTGACTTGTTCGTATCGTTCGAGGTTTCCGCTTGATAAAAACGGAATTCCGCAACAGTCAAAATTCTGTTCAACAATTTCAATATTCGGAATTTGTTTTAAAAGTTTTTCGGTTTGCGGAAAAATTTTTCCGACACAACCTTTGAAATAGAGGAGTTTTACCACATCATTACTGTCATTGCGAGGAGCATCTGAAAAATGCGACGTCGCAATCTCATTATATTTCGGTTCGCTTTGCGAACATAATTCTGATGAGATTACTACGTCGTGCTTTCGCACTCCTCGTAATGACATTAACATTTTTATCACATTCCCGAAAACCAAATCACTTTCTAAAAAGAAGATTAATTTTCCAAGAAGCGTATTTTTTGCATATTCAAATTTAGCGGTTTCAAAGATTTTGCACACATCAATTCCTGACGGGCAAAAATCAGAACATTTTCCGCATTTTAGGCACATATCAAGGTATTTGACGATATTTTTATTAAGTTTTAAATCCCCTTTTAAAACTCCGTCCAGCATTACGAATTTTCCTTTTGATACGGCACATTCGTTGCCCGTTTCTTTGTAAACGGGACAAACAGACTGACACAGTCCGCACTTTGAGCATTTGTTAATTTCGTCTTTAAAATCCGATAATCGCCTCATACCATAATGATATCATGGAAATTACCACGGATAATCCTTCTCGATTTTCCAACCGTCATGCATGATTAATGCTCCGCAGTACAATCCTGCTAAATCTGTTGCAGTCTTTGAACAACCGTAATAACCCGGTGTCAATGCTGCTCTGCTTATTCCTTGACCATACATATATACCCCGCTTCTGTTAAAATTACCGTAAGCATCACTTCTTGATGTTTTAGCTATTACTATAATAAAAAAATCTTTTCCTACTTTATTCGGACCTTTTTTACCGTTCAAATCTACATATACTTCACAGCGTGTGCCTCTCGGATAAAAGCCGATGACACTGCCGTTAGCCAAAACCATACCATAAGTATAGTTTTTTGATGCAGGTAAATATGAATTAGCTGCAACGCCGTTTGGTCTTATATATTCATCTGCCCAACAGTCATTTGAGCGGTATTTGCATTCTTTCACGACTTTAATATACGGTTTTAGATACTGTTCAAAAAATGCTTTTCCATAAGTGTACGTATTTGCACCCCAGCTTGCATTCGGTATTTCCCAAGTTTCCAAAAGTCCGTTTTCGGTTTCCGACATTCTTACTGCTTGATAAAGAATACTGTACGTTTGTTTTAGACGGTTAACCGTTTCATGCTTTTGATAATTTTTTATCAATGTAGGTAAAGTCAAAGCTGCAACTACACCGATAATGCCTAATGTAATCAGGACTTCCGCTAAAGTAAAACCTTTTTTCATAAATACCTCCATTAATATCTCTTAACTTATTAAACATATATATTTATTATTACACTTTTTAATTTATTTGTCAATCCACATAGTAATTTATTCATTAATAAATTAACGAATTTATATAATTTTACATGAATAAATGGAGTGCGAAATGTCTATTATAAATGAATTAAAAAAGATATTACTTGATGTAAATGTAAGTTTAACAGAATTGGCAATGACATTAGAAAAAAGATTAAACAAACCTTATTCAATGCAAAATCTCTCAAATAAGTTGCGCAACGAAACGATAAGCCACCGAGAAATGCTTATTATCGCTGACATTTTGGGGTATGATTTGAAATTTGTAAGACGAGAAGAAAAAAGATAAAATTTCTCTCGTTTTTTATACGGGGCTTATGCCGCCCCTATACAATACTTTTACATATAACCATTAAACCCCTCACCCGAATTGCTAAATTCGCTACGCTCATCAAGCAATTCTACCCTCTCCCTCAAGGGGCAAGGCGCAAGCCTTCACACAATCGCGCCGTGGCTTGCATCTTTTACATTCATTGAATATTTATACAAATATCCCGACTTAACCTTCGGTTCAAAGGGTTTTAAACCCCTACGTCGCTCTGCCAATTCTTCAGCCGAAACACAAAGTTCAATTTTGCGGTTTGGGATATCTATTTTTATTTTGTCACCGTCTTTAATCAACGCAATCTCACCGCCGTTAGCTGCTTCGGGGCAAACGTGTCCGACACAAATTCCTCTTGTTCCGCCCGAAAATCTTCCGTCCGTCACAAGGGCGCATTTTTTGCCCAAACCTTTTCCTACCAAAAGTGATGTCGGGGCAAGCATTTCTCTCATGCCGGGTCCGCCTTTAGGACCTTCGTAACGAATAACGATAACTTCGCCCTCTTTAATTTCGTCATTTTCAAGTGCCGACATTGAATCTTCTTCACTGTCAAAACACCTTGCAAAACCTTCAAACGTGTAACAATCGGAATCAACACCCGAAGTCTTTATAACACAGCCGTCTTTTGCCAAATTGCCGTACAACACCGCCAAACCCGCCTGTGTATAAGAAGATTTGTCATAATCCGGTATAACATCTTTATTTTGATAAGCATTTTCAATTATCTGAGAAACGGTTAATTTGCAGACGGTCTGCAAATTTTCATTTTCAAGAACATTTCCCAGCGACTTCATAACCGCAGGAACTCCGCCCGCATTATGAAAATCAGCCATAGTCAAAGATGATGAGGGATTAATTTTTACAATTTGATGAATTTTTTGACTCAATTCTTCAAAATCTTTCAACGTAATATCAATTCCGCCCGCATTAGCGATTGCAAGTATGTGCAAAAACGTGTTTGTCGACCCGCCGAGAGCCAAATCCGCAACAATGGTATTCAAAAGGCTTTCACGCGTAATTATATCGGAGGGTTTCAAATCTTCTTTTACCGCTTCAACAATTCTCATACCGCTTTCAAAGGCTATTCTGCGCTTTTTAGACGAAACCGCAGATGCCGAAGCGCAATACGGAAGGCTCATTCCCATAGCTTCGGTCAGGCAGGCCATAGTGTTTGCGGTATACATACCCTGACAAGAACCCGCGGACGGGCAGGATTCTTCTTCTAATGCAAGGAGTTCGTCTTCGGTTATCTCACCTTTTCTGAATTTTCCGACCGCCTCAAACGAACCCGAAATCATGGTAAGTTTGTGATGATTTCCGCATTCACCGTCAAGCATTGGACCTGCCGTAACGATAATGGAGGGAATATTTAATCTCAATGCGGCAATCAGCATTCCGGGGGTAATTTTGTCACAATTTGAGAGCAAAACCAAACCGTCTAATTGATGCGCCGCAGCAACGCTTTCCACGCAATCCGCAATCAAATCTCTTGACGGAAGGGAATATCTCATTCCGCTATGTCCCATGGCTATGCCGTCACAAATTGCCGGAACACCGAAAATAAAAGCCTGTCCGCCCGCGCTGTGAATACCTTTTTCAATCTGTCTTTCCAAATCGCGCATACCGATATGCCCGGGTACAAGATCGGAAAACGAACTTGCAATCCCTATAAACGGCGCATTCATATTTTTACGGCTTACACCCGTTGCCATCAAAAGTCCCCTGTGCGGGGTTCTTGCTATTCCTTTTTTTATATTATCACTTTTCATAAATTCTCCAATTCACTATATTCCAATCCTTGTCCCACTCAACCGAACCCGCAAGGTCAAGATTGTGGTATTCATAAGGATTATTGATTAATTGTGTAATAAAATCTTCGACATTGATAGATTTTGGAGATTCCGAAACACGGAGGTCAATCCGATGTTCAGAATGACAAAATTTTTCAATATTTTTTAATATGTTTGGCAATCGTTTTATTATATCGGGCAAAAGTGTCGTACTGCCCGCAAGCGTTCCGTCTTTTGAAACTGCCCTTTTGCCGTCATAGTAAATTTTTTCACCCGCAAAAGCGAAACACCCCTCACCTAAATTAGCCGTACAGGGCAGGCAATCGCTTATCAAAATAATTTTGTCAACAGGTTTGGTTTTAAAAACCAACTTCAAAGCATCATCAGAAACATGAACCCCGTCCGCAATAATTTCCGTATAAATATTATCATCAACAAGTGCGGATAGTGCGGTTGTTTTGCCCCTATGCACAACTCCCGACATTGCATTAAACAGATGCGTAACTCCGTCACACCCCGTCAAATCCCCGCCGACACAGTGTCCTGCCTGAACTTTTATGTTTTTGGAATGAAGGTATTGAATCAGCCCCTCACCCGAATTTGTAAATTCGCGAAGCTCATTAACAAATTCTTCCCTCTCCCCGATGGGGCGAGGGGTATATTGATTACATAATTCGGGGGCAAGCGTAACAATTTTTATAAAATCGTCCTCAATCAGCTTGTAATTTTCAATCGTCGGAGGCAGAAAATATTTGTCGTCATGAATTCCCTTTTTCTCGGAATTCAAGAAAATCCCCTCAAGATGAACCCCAAAAATCTTTGCCATATCTTTTGTTTGACGATTTGAAGCCTCTTTGATTACGGAAACCGCGCGTTTTATATTTTCGACACTGTCTGTCACAAGTGTCGGAAATATTCCGCCAATACCGTATTTCAAAATTTCTTTCGATAAAAATAACACATCATCAACGCTTGCGGTATTAAAATCAATCCCGAAAGCTCCATGAAAATGTTGTTCTATCAATAATTTGGTCTTCAATTTTCAGTTCCTTTTTTATTAAGTTGGGTGAGTTTGGTAAGTCAGCTAAGTATGATAAGTACGTATCGGTTTTAATTTTTTAATATTTTCTTGTAACGCACTTACCCAACTTATCAAACTTATCCTACTTCCCCAACTTTTAAATAACACTTCCTTCAAAGACTTTCCTTGCTTCTTCCCTGTCATCAAAGTGAATAGTCTTGTCTTTAAGGATTTGGTAATCCTCATGTCCTTTTCCTGCAATGACTACAACATCATTATTATTCGCAAATGTTTTCAACAGTGCGATTGCACTTCCTCTATCGGGTTCTACGACAATATTTTCGGTATTTACGGATTTCAGCCCCGCAATTATATCGGTTATAATAATTTGAGGATCTTCCGAACGCGGATTATCGCTTGTTATAATAATTTTATCCGCCAATTTTTCCGCTATCGCACCCATTTTCGGACGTTTTGTGGCATCTCTGTCCCCACCGCATCCGAAAAGACAAACAAGTTTGCCGTCAGAAGGTGTAATTTCTCTTGCTGATTTCAAAACATTTTCAAGTCCGTCCGGAGTATGCGCGTAATCAACGATTACGAGCGGTTTTTTCACAACAACCTCAAATCTTCCCGCAACTCCTTTCACACTTTGCAGAGCCTTCAAAGCAACCTGAATATCAATTCCCATAGCAAGAGAGGCGGTAACTGCCGCCAAAACGTTATAAACACTGAACATACCGTTCATATGAAGATTTACTTTATGTTCTTTTCCCGCTTCACAAAGAACAAATTCCGCACCGTTCAACGAAAAATTGATATCTTTTGCCGTCACATCAGCATTGTTTTTTACCCCATAAGTAAATTTTCTGACTCCTTCGGGAACAACGTCCAAAAACTTTTGCGCATAAGCATCATCAGCATTAATTACGGCGAAATTACCTTCTTGTAAGCGTTCAAATAATAGTGCCTTAGCCTTAAAATAATTTTCCATTGTAATATGGTAATCCAAATGATCCTGTGTGAGATTTGTCAAAACCGCACCATCAAATTGGCATCCCCCGACACGATTTTGATCGAGAGCGTGCGAGCTGACTTCCATTACAACATTGTCAATTTTTTCAACATCTTTAATCATTCTCAAAGTTGCCTGTAATTCGGGAGCTTGCGGAGTTGTGTGCTTGGCATCCCGATATTCGCCGTTTGACGAGAGCTTGTAGCCTAATGTACCGATTAGCGCACATTTTTGATTATTTTCTTCGAATATTTTTTGAATTAAGTGGGTGACTGTTGTTTTGCCGTTCGTACCCGTAATACCGATTAAATTAATTCCTTTTGACGGACTTGAATAAAATCTGTCGGCAATATCGGCGATTTTGTGACGTGTTGATGAAACAATTACCTGCGGGACACTTACACCGTCAATCTTATGCTCAGCAAGTAATGCGGCAGCACCCGCTTCAACCGCACTTTTTGCAAATTCATGTCCGTCAGTATGTTCTCCGACAAGACAAATAAAAATATCACCTTTTTTAACCGTTTTGGAATTGTAAGAAATTCCCGTTATATTAACATTTTTAAAGTTAATTAAATCTTTGTAATCCAAATATTCCGTAAGTTCGTCAAGTTTCATTTATATTTCTCCTAATTACTGTTTGTATTTATTTTGTCGGGTTTTAAGTTCATCATTCTCGCGACTTGTGTAGCTACTTCATGGAAAACAGGACCTGCAACGGTATTTCCCCATATTGCACCGACTTTTGCGCTGTCTACCATTACATAAATAAGCACCTGCGGGTCTGATGCAGGTAAATACCCTATTGTTGAAGTATACATATAAGGGGTATAACCGGATGAATTTTCTTTCGGTTTTCTTGAAGTACCGGTTTTGGCAGCAACGTTGTACTTGTCCATTTTTATAACCGATTTTCCGTTATTTACACTTGCCGCAAGCAACCTTGTAATGGATTTTGCGGTTTCCGGTTTTATAACCTGCGTATAATGAATTTTATTATCAAATTCTTCCTGCGAATACTTGATTATGTGCGGAGTAACACGAACTCCGTTATTTGCCAAAGCCTGAACCGCAGAAATCATCTGTATTGCGGTAACGGATGTTCCGTATCCGTAAGCCATTGTTGCATGTATTCCTTGATCCCAGTGTTTCCAGTTAGGCAAAAGCCCAACGGATTCACCCGGCAAATCAATCCCTGTCTTTGCTCCGTAACCGAATTTTTTCAAAACTTCATAAAACTCATGGGGCGACATCAATTTTGCCACATTAATTGAGCCGATATTGCTCGAATGCTCAAACAAATATTCAAGTGAAATATTCCCGGGATATGGATGTACATCATAATCGTAGTTTTTTATAACCCATTTTCCGATAGTTGTTTTACCTGTATCTAAAATTGTTGAATGTTCGTTTATTTTACCCAAATCCATTGCACTTGCAACGGTAATTGTTTTGAAAGTTGACCCAGGCGGAAAAACATCCGTCAAAGTCCAGTTTTTGAGCATTTGCGGAGTTGCGTTTTTGTAATTGTTCGGATCGAACGTCGGATAAACCGCATAGGCAAGAATTTCACCGTTTTTCGGATTCATAACGATAACCGTTCCGCGCTCCGCATTCTTTTCCTTAACCATTTTTTCGATTTCTTTTTCGCAGACATGTTGTATTGCAGCATCAATAGTCAGCGTAACGTTTTCACCTTTAGGATTTATCGTTGTTGCCACGGGATCGGTCGTAAAATCGTAGATAATCTTTCCGTCACGTGTTTTTTGGTAGTTAACGGTATTTATAACATGTTCAAGTTTATCTTTTGCGGTGTATTCAATTCCGTTTGCAATATCCGCATCAAAATTATAATAGCCTAAAACGTGTGCTGCGAGAGTTCCTTGCGGATATTCTCTGGTGTTTTTCTTGCCGAGGCTTATTTCACGCAGATGAAGTTTTGCAATCTCTTTTGTCATGTTGCGGTCAATATCTTTTTTAAGCGTGATTACGGGACCCGGTTTTTTGAGTTTTTGTACTAATGTATTTTCGGGCATTTTTAAAATCGGTGCAAGCATTTTTGCAAGTTCTTCCGGTTCGTGATCATAATCCGCAGGGTGTGCATACACATCTGAATAAACTTTGTCGGTGGCAAGTTTTATACCGTTTCTGTCAAAAATATCTCCGCGCATGCGGAAAATTCTTCCGACACGCTGACTGCGCGCCCTTGCTCGATATTTCCCAACATCAACAACCTGCATAAAAAAGAGGTAAATAATAAGCAAAATCATAAATCCGACAAAAAATATGTGTAAATATCCTAATACTTTGTCAAAATTACGGCTGCGTTTTTCAATGTCGGTTTGCTCTTTTTTTCTTCCCAAAATCTGTTTCCTCTTCAATTTAATTTTATCATAAGGTTTAAGAAAAGAGAGAAATATTAAATAATTTTAAGTGGCAACTTTGAATTGAGGTTTGTTGTTAATATTTCTTCATATATTCAGCAATTTTCGTAAAAAGAAATACTTTATATAAATAACGGGGGGAATAACTTTGAGTTTTGTAAGCAAAGCATGTTTTTTAAATGACACAACTCAATATGCATTTAATACACCGAGTTTTTGCAATCCGGGTTTTGGTGCTTTTGATTTTTCAGATCCTATGGCATTTAATAATGCATTAAAAACTCGCTTCGCATCTCAAACACAAAAAACAAATTCAAACTTCAGACCCTACGATTATACGAAATACGGTATGAACGGTGATAAAATCCGTGAACTCGACCCTGCTATGCAGGAAAAAACCATGATGCTTTTGGATTATGCCGAAACGCAAGGAATGAAAGTTACCATTAACAGCGGGTACAGAACAAAAGAAAAACAGGCTCAACTTTTAAAAACAAACAGATTTGCCGCAAAAAAATCTCTCCACTGCGAAGGTAAAGCTATTGATATAAGAATCGCAAGCGGGAAAGACGCTGATTACAAAAAATTAGGCGATTATGCAAAATCAATCGGTATGAGATGGGGCGGAGATTTTAAACACCCCGCAAAAGAACGCTGGCACTTTGATATGGGGTTAGCATAAAGTTTTTAAAATTTCTTGAACCTTTTTTTGCAATTCTTCTTTTGTGCCGTTGTTATAAAGCACGTAATCAGCTGATTTGATTTTTTCTTCCTGCGGAATTTGGCTTGACAGGCGTTTTTTTGCATATTCGATATCGTAATGATTGCGTTTTATCAGCCTTTCAAGCCTTATATTATCGTCAGCATAAACGAAAATCGTCTTGTCAAAAAGATATTCCATTTTTGCTTCATAAAGCAGTGGAATTGCAACGAATGTCAATTTTTCACTGAAGTTATCGTTAAAAAATTCCTTAATTTTTTCCGCAATCCGAGGGTGAAGAATTTTCTCCAAATCTTTTCGCAAATTTTCGTCAGCAAAAACCAATCTGCCAAATTTTTCGCGCGAAAATTCACCGTTTTCAAAGACGTCAAAATCTTTGAAATGTTCGTACAATTTGTTATTTTTTACGGTCAAAAGTTCGTGCGAAACTTTATCTGTATCAAGGACTTTAAAACCTTGACGTTCCAAAAATCTTTGGACTTCGGATTTTCCCGATGCAATATTTCCGCACAACGCAATTCTAATCATTTTTAATCCTGTTTAAAAAGTTTTTCAATTCACGTATTTGTAAAGGTTTTATCGGTTTAAATTCACCGCGTTTCAGTCCGTCAAGCGTCAACGTAGCGTGTTGAATACGTTTCAAGGTCTTTACTTCGTGTCCGATATGTTCAAACATTTTTCTGATTTGACGGTTTAAACCCTGATAAAGAGTTATTCGCATTTCCGTATGCTTGCTGTCCATGACCAAAACTTCGATATCGGCATAAGCGATTTTATTCGGTTCTATTTCAATACCGTTTGCCAATTTTTCCAACTCCGCGCGCGTAAGCTGAGAATTTACGGTTACAAGATAAATTTTCGGAACTTTGACCGACGGGTGCGTAAGTTCATTTATTAATTCTCCGTCATTTGTCATAATCAAAAGCCCCGTAGAATCCTTGTCCAAGCGACCGACAGGTTTTAAGTGCAACATACTTTCGGGCAGAATATCGTAGATTGTTTTTCTGCCTTTTTCATCATCAGATGTCGTAATATATCCTGCGGGTTTGTAAAACCTGTAATATTCGTGTTTTTCGGGGTGGATAAGTTTTTTGTTTACAAAAACTTTGTCTTTCGGTTGAACCAAAAAACCTAATTCCGTAACGGTTTTGCCGTTAACGCTCACTACACCGCTTTCAATTAGTTCGTCTGCTTTTCGTCTTGAGCATAATCCCGAAGATGCTATGTATTTGTTTAAACGGGTTGCGGGCATGTTTCAAGTCCTCGTTCAAGTTTCTGCATAAATTGTTCGGGGATTTTGCGATACATTTTGCCTTCGGAATTTACGGCAACAACGTCAAATGTCGCATCAATATGAATTTTTTGGGTTTCTTTCGATTTAATTTTCTGTTTAAATCGGATTAAGAAAGAATTTACGATTTCGCAAGCTGTTTCAATCGTGATATCTTCGTCTAATTTCGCCGAAGATTTGTAGCGAACATTCATGTTTGTGACGGGCATGAGTACGTCGCATTTTTTCATTTCGACAAGATCAAGCCCTAATTGTGCGCAAAAATCAACCCTTCCGCGTTCCATCCAACGCAGATATGTTCCATGCCATACAACTCCGTAGGCATCAGTGTCAGCGTAATAAACCTTTGTTTCAAATTCGTGTTTCATAATAAAATTATTATACACAAAAATATTATAGCAGTGTATTGATCTGATATATTTTTGAACATAGTTGGAGACTATAAATTTTTGTAGAAATTGTAAAGTTGTCTTGCGAGAGATTCGCTTGAGCTGATTTTTTCAATAAGTTCCGACTTAATTTCTTCATAAGTTTTTTGGGGTGTAAATATGTAAAATTCGTACAGTTCTTTATTCAGAGCTTTTGCAATTTTTTCCATTGTCTCAAGTGTCGGCGTAAAACGACCTGTTTCAAAGTAGCTTATGTTGTTTGTGCCAATGCCGACTTTTTCGGCTAACTGCTCCTGCGTAAGACTATTAGCCTTTCTAAATTCCCTGATACGCTTGCCTAACAAAACCTTGAGATTTTCCATATAAATATTATTATGTGAAATTTTGATAAATAAAATATAATATTACTATATAAATATATTGACATACACTATGACATAGTATATAATTGATATAGGATACATAAGGAGGCTTTATGAAAGATTTATCAAAAGGTTTTACTTTAGCTGAAGTTTTGATTACATTAGGCATTATCGGTGTAGTTGCGGTTTTGACCTTGCCGACATTGATAAAAAACTACCAAAAGCATGAAACGGTTAATCGTTTAAAAGAAACATACAGCATTCTCTATCAAGCAGTCAGAATGTCGGAAACAGAAAACGGACTT
>CADBNI010000034.1 GCA_902795965.1 uncultured bacterium | reverse complement strand
GCCGCCATACCCATGATGGTCTTTCCTTTCCGATTTTGTTTCCGTATCATGCATGTCGGCAGCCATGGTTAAAAACTTTAATTTTTTGATTAATTTTGTTAACATTTTGTAACATATACCCTGAAAAACCTTATAAACAGTGGGCTTTAATTTTTACGATAAGCAACAAACGCAAAGGTTAAACAGGTCAATCCGAACAAAATCCCGAAGCACATAGTCGTTCTGTACGAATATAAAAAGGCGGTTTCATAAATATTTCCGTTATTAAAAAATATATTTCTAAAGGTTTCAAACAGAGTGATAGCGACTGCAACGCCCAAAATATTTCCCATATTTCTTGAAAGTGCCAAAATTCCCGAGGCAATTCCCAATTCTTCCTTTTGGACACTTGTCATAATTGCGTTGTTTGAAGGTGATTGGAAAAGTCCGTTCCCTATCCCCATAATTCCTGATGCCAATACTATCTGCCACATTGCGACATTTTTGCCGAACAAAGTAAACATGGTTAATGCGATACAATAAGTAATCGGTCCTGCAAGTGTAAGCAGTCGACTGCCGTATTTGCCCGACATTCTGCCTGCTATCGGTGCCATAACGGATAATGTGACGGAATAAGGTAAAATTAAAAGCCCCGTTATCAAAGGGTTATATCTTAAAATTTCCTGCAAAAAAAACGGCAGAATAATACTGTTTGTACACATTGCCATATATGAAGTCATAACGGCAAGGTTTCCGAATGTAAACGGACGAATTTTAAACAGTGCAAAATTTATCAGCGGATAGTTTATTTTGTGATCTCTAAAATAAAACAGTGCGCCAAAAACCAATGTAACTATTCCTAAAAGAATTATGTTTATTGACCCCCACCCCCATGTGTGTCCTTGTGAAATCGCCAACAGTAGTGCAAAAAGGCTGATTGTGAAATATATAAATCCTTTGTAGTCGAATTTGAAATTTTTGATATCATTATTAACCGAATGCGGTAAAAGTCTGTATGCGAAATATGCTCCTAAAATACCCGTCAAGACACAAGGATAAAATATTGCATGCCAGCCGAAATATTGGATTAAAATTCCGCCGAGTGCAGGTCCTGACATTCCGCCTATTGCAACAAGACACCCGTTTAGTCCGAGAGCTTTCCCGCGTCTTGCGCCTTCAAATATCGTTGCGATTATTGCTTGCGCATTGGAAAGCATTATTGATGCTCCGAGAGCTTCAATGCATCTGAATGCTATCAACTGTCCGAAAGAACCTGCTATTGTGTTTAAGAAAGCTCCGATTGCAAAGATTAAAAAGCCTGTTGAATATAATTTGTTTTTTGGAAAAATATCACCCAACTTCCCGAAAAACGGCAAAAAAACGGTTAAAACAAGCATATACGCAATCATTACCCATTGGATTTGACTCATATTAACGTGTAGGTCAACAGACATAGGGTAAAGCGCAAGGTTAACCGTTGTAGAGTCAAGCATGGCAATAAAATTGCCGATAGCCGTAATAACAAATATTTCCCATTTTAGCTGTTTAATCGTCATATTCTGATGATATCACGAAAAAAAGGAAGTAATGATTTTTACATCCTTATGTCTGTTGTTGTGCAAAAATTGTATACTATATGTTTAAAAAGACATCATTTATAGTTTTGAGGTGTGCTTCTCGAAGGTTAAAATTGTCATTGGGTTTTGGTTGTGCGTAATCTTCTTCAAGTATTGAATTTATTTTTGTTAATACCTGTTTATATAGTGGTGATTTTTTGTCAATATTTTCATCTTTTTGCGTAACTATATTTATACTTTTTGTTATATCACCGTTTCTGTCTATGCATTCTAAAATAACACAAACAAGATAAGTTTGTTACCCTTGTAATAATTTATTATTCACAGATAGTTGTCGGCCTTGCAATTATTTATTCAAGGACTTTGTAACCCAATTTTCGAGAATTCTTTGCGGAGAGCGTGTCAGAGCCAAAGCCCAGGCGGATACGTTTTTTGTTATTACGCTCAATGCGCCGATATTCGCACCTTCTTCCACCGTTACGGGAGCAACAAGTACGGTATTTGAACCGATTTTTACATTATTTTTCAAAACCGTTTTGCTTTTTTCTTTAGTCAAAGGATTATAATTTGCGGTAATCGTTCCTGCACCAATATTTACGTTTGAACCCAATTCGCTGTCGCCGATATAACTTAAATGTCCGACATTTGTGTTATGGTCAATTTTCGCTTTTTTGAGTTCGACAAAATTGCCGATTTTACAGTTGTCTGCAACTTCAACACCGCCTCTCAGGTGTGCGCAAGGACCGATTTTGCAATTTTTTCCGATAATATTTTCACCTTCAATATATGTTGCGGGAAAAATGGTTGTATCAGAACCGATTTGTGTATCTTCGGAAATCCACGTGGATGAAGGATCGACAATCGTAACTCCGTTAGCCATTAAATCCGACAATTTTCTGTCATTCATAATTTTTGTTGCTGTTGCAAGATTTTGACGCGAATTTATTCCGTAAATTTCGTCCGAATTCTTTAATATGTATGCATTAACTCTCAGACCTTGTTTCTTGCCCCAAGAAATGATATCAGTCAAATAATATTCGCCTTGTGCATTGTTACTCGTAAGCTGAGAAAATGCAGGCTTGATTTTAGCCCAATTCAAGCAATAAATCCCCGCATTAACTTCTTTAACAGTTTTTTGTTCCTGTGTGGCATCTTTTTCTTCAACAATGCATTTGAGCGAATTATCTGTATCTCTGATAATTCTTCCGTAATTAGTCGGATTTTCAAATACCGTACTCATAACAGTCAGGTCAGAATTTTGTGAATTATGATATTCAATAAAGTCTTTTAGGGTTTCCTCTTTGATAAGCGGAGTGTCACCGCAAAGAATTATGACTTGTCCGTCAAAGTTTTCAAGATGCGGACACACCATAGATACGGCATGACCTGTACCTAATTGCGGGGATTGCAGAACTGTTTTTGCTGAAGAATAATTTTTTTCAACATATTCCGTTACCTGTTCTGCGTGGTGTCCGACTATTACGAAAGATTCGTCTGCTATATTTTTAACATTATCCAAAACATAACCCAAAAGCGGTTTTTCAAAAATTTTATGAAGAACCTTCGGGGTTTGTGATTTCATTCTTGTTCCCTTGCCTGCGGCTAAAATTACGGATTTAATCATACATTCCTCCTCGAGTTTATTTTATCATGAAAATTATCATATTGAATTTGCAGGAAATGATTAGTGTCCTATGTTATGATCAATTATATCGGAAACCCAAGGAATATAGCTATAAGTCCCTAAAAATGATGTAAAAGCCAAATATCCCAAAAAGCCGTATATTACGATTTGCATTAATGAATAACCAAACAATAACGGCATATTAAGCCAAAAAGTTATTTGTGCAACTATATGGTTTATAATCGGAATTACGCTTAAAATGTTTGATAACCACCCGATAAATATTGAAAGTACCGCAAAAGCCAATGCAATAAAAATTGATTGGAAAATATGATATTGCAAAAACGGCTTTAATCTTGCTTTGGTAAAAAGCCCTATAATAAGCCATATAAAACCCACCATTCCCATGGTAATATAAGAAAGCGGAGCTATAATTCTTTCAATCGGGGCGGCATCTTCTCTCATACGGGTTCTCCGTTTCGTTTTTTGTCAATGTATTCGTCCAAAATCTGTGTATAAACAAGCCTGTATTCATCATTTTCGGGTGCAATATTAATTGCAGCCTTGTATGAACCTATTGACTGTTCGATTTCACCCTTGAGATAGTGTGCATTGCCCAAAAGCATATAAGTTTCAGAACTGTTAGGCTTAATTCTCAAGCATTCTTTGTACAAATCAGTCGCCAAATCAATAAAATTGAAGTTTGTATAAAGGTTTGCAAGAAGTGTTTGCGCATCAATTTCTTCAGGTTTCACGCCAACGGCTTTTTTATACATTTCGACCGCCATATCGTATTCGCCAAACTCAGAAAGCGCGATAGCGTAACAAATATAAGCCTTATAATTATCACCTTCCATTTTGAGAGCTTTTTCAAAGTAGTTGTATGCTTTTTCTCTCTCTTTCATAAGTGTAAGCGTATTACCTATGCAAATCGCAACGATTTTATTGTCGGGATTGAGAACAAAAACTTTTTTGTAGAGTTCAAGTGCCGTTTCGTAATCAAAAAGTTTAAAACAAACATTACCCATATCAATTAGAGCCGTAAGGTTTTCGGGATCGAGCGAAAGAGCTTTTTCGTAATATGCTTTAGCTTCAATGTAGTCTTCGTTATCTTGATATAATAGTGCGATAGCGTTGTAAATTTCCGGGTTTACTGAATTTAGGTCGATTGCTCTGTTGTAATAGAAAAGTGCTTTCGGAAAATTTTTCCATTCCGCAAAAACATTACCCATATTATAATAAATCAAATAATTTTTCGGATTTATTTCCAATGCTCTGTTGTAGTACGAAAGAGATTTTCTGAAATCTTTTTCGTAAAACCACATTGTTCCCATGCCGACAAGAGCTTGTACATCATCAGGTTTAATTGTCAAAAGACTTTCCAAAACCGACATAACTTTGTCATAATCTCTGATTTGGAGATAAAGCTCTGATAATCTGTGATAATTTTCAATGTTTTGCGGTTCTTTTGCCATAGAAAGAACCAATTCTTCAATTTGTTTGTTTAATTCTTCTCTGTTCATTTATTGTTCCTTAAATTTTTAATCTTGTCGTTTCTCAGTTTTATGTACATGTTACCAAATACATAAGTAAATACGGCAACATACAATGCTAATGCCAAATATGATATAATTTCCCAAATATTCATTTTTTCAATTCCTCTAAATTTCTGTCAATTTCATCGTTTATGGAAAGTAGGTTCAACAAGAAAATAATTCCAAAATACATACCGATAATAATAAAAATAACTCTTAAAGGCAACGGTGCATCAAGAAAAAACAATCCTATCACCCCGCCTGTCAAAACTATTACGCAAGTAAACAGGTTTGAACGGAGCGAAGTAAGAGATTTTACCTTTTCTTTATAGTACTCTCCCATACCATAATTCTACACTATTTTTCAATTATTGCAATATGTTTAGAAATGTTAATTGTTATATTGGCGATATTCTTTTGACAAATCTTTCCATTCTTCTTCCGAAACGCTGAAGGCGTTGTTCCAAAATTTTTCTATCGCGTAAGTTTCACGCTCATCTTTATGAAGAATATGAACGACAACATCACCGTAGTCAAGCAAATTCCAACGATTTTTAGCATCATTTTCCATGCGTACGGGAGAACGTGAAAATAACTCTTTTATTCGCTCTTTTGTGTGTGACATAAGTGCCTTAACTTGCGGAGTAGAGTCGCCTGTTACGATTACAAAATAATCCGCAAGTGAAGAAACATTGCTTATGTTTAGTATTGTAATATTTTTACCTAATTTGTCATCAAGCGCACCTGCAATTACACAGGCAAGTTTTTTTGAATCAATTTCCATATACTTCCTTATTCAATCATATCAACGCGGCGTTTGTGTCTTCCGCCTTCGAATCCTGTTTTTAACCAAATATCGGTAATATCAAGCGCAAGATGTTCTCCGATTACACGTTCCCCGAGGCAAAGAATGTTTGCGTTGTTGTGAGCGCGTGAAACTCTTGCCGAATATGTATCTCCGCAAAGTGCAGCTCTGATACCGCGAACTTTGTTGGCAGCAATAGACATTCCGATACCCGTACCGCAAATCAAAATACCTCTGTTACATTCGCCCGAGGTAATTTTTTGAGCCGCAAGTTTTGCAATTTCGGGATAATCGCAGGATTCGCGCGTGTAAGTTCCAACGTCAACAAAATCAATGTTTCTCGATTTCAAATACTCAATTATAGACTCTTTGTAATGAAATCCGCCGTGATCCGAACCTATGACAACTTTTAAATCTTCCATAATAAACTCCTTTCCTGTGAGATTTTTTATTAATTAATTTTATGAGATTCTTCGGTTGTGTGTCATTCTGAGCGTAGCGAAGAATCTCATAGTTTTTCAACCTCAGAATGACAATGATGGAAAAGTTGCAACCCCTTTCCTGTGAGATTATTATAGCGAAGATTTTCAATCTTGCCAATATGTTGTAAATAAATTTAAAGGTTGACAAAGCGTAAACTTTAGTTTATACTTATCTTATGAAAGAAATTGTGTATTACTGTCATACAAATGGAAAAGCTCCTGTAATTGATTGGATAAAAAATTTGGACTTGTCTGTTGCGCAAAGAATTAATACCAGATTATCACGAATTGAAGAATACGAAAATTTTGGAGATTTTAAACGATTAAATGAAGATATTTCAGAACTTCGTTTCAAATTTGGTAGCGGTTACAGAATTTATTACTCGGAAATAGGTAATGTTATTATTTTATTACTGCAAGCCGGAGATAAAAGTACACAAAGCAAAGATATAAAGTTAGCTAAAGAGTATTTAGAAATATGGAGACAAAATAATGAATAATTACAAAAATTCAATATCTTTTGAAGAAGGTTTTTGCCAAATATTTGATACCGAAGAAAAACTTAAAGAATATTTGAGCTTTGCTTTTGAACAGTATTTGGAAGACGGTGATTTTAATATTTTTTACCGTTCACTGGAACTTGTAATCAAATCCCGTGATACAATGACGGGTTTTGCCCGAAAGGTTGATTTGAGCAAAATGGGCTTGTATAATATTGTAAAAGGTAAAAAAGAACCTAAAATTACAACTCTTGCAAAGATTTTAAAAGAATTGGGCTGTACGCTTAAAGTTGCATAAAAAAAAAGAGGCTTTTGCCTCTTTTTAAAAACTATTTGTTCTGCGGAACTTGTTTTCCAAGCGCAGTACCCAAGCCTAATGCGTTTTTGTCGTTTTGATAAAATTCACCGCTACTGTTCAAATAATATTCTTGCTGCTGATTTTGTGCCAAAGTCGCACCATTATTCATTGTGCAGGTGTATTTAGGATTACCGCTTGAATCTAAAGTTGAATTAGAAACAATTACAAACTTGTAAAGAGGCTTCCCTTGCGCATCGTTTACGACATAAGATTCGGGAAATTTTTTATCACCTATTGTTACCATTTTTTCGCTTGCGGTTGTCGTTGCACCCGGAGGGATATTTAAAGGTGATTTTTTACTGTCTGTCAATTTTGTTATATTAAGACTTGAATAAGCATTAGGTTCAGCAACTTCTTCCGCTGCTCCTGATTTAGCGGCTTTGACAAATTCTTCAAAATTTTCAAATTCTTTTTCGCCAAGTTTAAATTTACCGTCTTTATAAGAAGCATTTTGAATACTTGGATTTTCGTTTAAAAATTTCAATAGCTTATTTTCGTTTATCAAATCCTTTTGCTTATCGCTAATTTCAGGTTCTTCTGATGATTTTTTATCATAAGTATCCTGCAAATGTTTTTGTAAGTCTTCAAAAGAACCTACATTTGTACGTTTTCCTGTTTTTGTATCGATAACAAGATAACCGCCGTTGCTTAAAGGTCCGTTTATTGTGCAGTTTTTTGAATATGAACTTTTATATACATCTAAATCCTGTTTTTGAGCAGCAGTTTGTTCTACGGCACCTTTGCCTTCGGAAGAACCTCCGCCTCCACTCCACAAAGGACTCAAGGCACTAAACATACCGCCTGCAAACTTGACACCTAAACCTGCCCAAAAAGTTGGTTTTACCCATCCGGGCAGACTAAATCCACTGTCATAATCCTGAGCATAAAAATTGTCCAAATAATAATTATTTGTGATTCTCGGTCCGCCACCTCCGCCAAAGAAATTGACAGTGCCAAGACTGCGCAGTTGTCCTTTTCTCATTGCAACATTTATTGGCATGCGTTCTCCGGCAGTCCAGCCGATTTCACTCCAGCCCATGACAATTCTCCTTATTTTATACTATCTTATATATATAAAGTATATACTAATTAGATAATTGCATATATATAGTAGTTTTGTTACAAAAGTTAATAATCTAAATAGTGAGACTGAACTGTTATTGTGCTCCCTCGTAATAACATGGGTCATGTCATTACGAGGAGAAAACGAAGTTTTCGACGTAGTAATCTCATTCAATTTCTTAAATTTCCAATCCGCCAAAAATGTTTGTTGAAGTTGCCTCTTTCAACTGCGGATAATCCTCAATGTTACGGGTTTTGACAAAGTCAACGGCTTCATTTCGAGCCAATTCCAAAATTTTTGCATCTCTTACGATGTCCGAAATAATCAAATCGGGCAGACCGCTTTGCCTTGTTCCCAAAAATTCTCCCGGACCTCGAAGCTGCAAATCTTTTTCCGCAATTACAAATCCGTCATTGGTTTGAGTCATTATATTAAGTCGTTCTTTTGTTTCCTGTGATTTTGTGGCGGTATAAAGGATACAATACGATTGCAAGTCACTTCTTCCGACACGACCTCTCAACTGATGAAGCTGTGAAAGTCCGAATCTCTCGGCGTTTTCAATAAGCATAACGGTAGCATTCGGTACGTCAACCCCGACTTCCACAACGGTTGTTGATACCAAAATATCGTATTTTTTGTCTTTAAAATCCGCCATAACCTGCTCTTTTTCGTCATTTTTCAGCTTTCCATGCAAAAGTCCGATTTTGAACTGCGGGAATATTTCATTTTGCAGTTTTTCTGCCTCTATTGTTGCGGCTTTGGCGGAAAGAGTTTCGCTTTCTTCAATCAGCGGATAAACAACGTAAGCCTGTCTTCCCTGTTCGATTTCTTTTTTTATATGTTCGTAAACTCCCCTGTGAGAAGTTACAAGAGTTGTCTTAACGGGTTTTCTGCCCTTTGGAAGTTCGTCAATAATTGTCAAATCCAAGTCACCATGCACTGTCAGGGCAAGTGTTCTCGGAATAGGGGTTGCAGTCATTGTTAAAATTTGCGGGTTGTGGGATTTTTTCTTTAAAACATTTCTCTGTTTTACACCAAATCTGTGTTGCTCATCAACAACAATAGCACCCAAATTATAAAAATCGACATCATCTTGGATAAGTGCATGAGTTCCGACTGCGATGTTCATCTGCCCGTTGCGCAAATCCGTACGGAATTTTTCTCTGACACGTTTTCCCTGACTGCCTAAAAACAGCCCAACACTCAATCCCATTGGAGTGAGCCATTTTTGCAGATTGTTGTAATGTTGCTGCGCCAAAATCTCTGTAGGTGCCATAATTGCACCCTGATAACCGTTTTCGACTCCCGCAAGAAGCATTATTGTAGCAACAACGGTTTTTCCGCTTCCGACATCTCCTTGTAAAAGTCTTGCCATAGGAACATCAGAATTTAAATCGTTCAAAATTTCATTTACGGCTTTTTTCTGACCGCCCGTCAGTTCAAACGGCAATCCCTCGATAAATTGTCTTACAAGTCCTTTTTCCGAAATTTTTAAAGCCAAAGCGTTATGTGAACTGTTATTTTCTTCTCTCAATCTTGCCAATTTTAACTGGATTAAGAAAAGTTCTTCAAAAATAAGCGAAAATCTTGCCTGTTGGAGAAGTTCATTTGTTTCCGGAAAATGTATTTGTTCAACGGCAATTTTTTTGTCCAAAATTCCGTATTTTTCCCTGATATAATCGGGAACGGTATTTTCTATTTCGTTTTTGTAGGTTTGAATTGCATTAAAAATTGCCCTGCGCAAAACTTTTATGCTTAAATCTTCGCAAACGGTATAAATAGGAACAATTCTTGCAAGATTTAGATTTGCATTTTTATCCTCCAAAAATTCACCCGTCATAATTGAGTAATTAGGTTTGTCAAACGTAAGTTTTCCGTCATAATTATTTAATTTTACTTTGCCCGAAACCATTATGCCTGCATTTACGGGGAATTGTGCTTTGGTTCTTTCAAGCATAAATCTGTTTGATTTAGCTTGAAAAAATCCCAATTCCATTTGGCCTGTTTCGTCTGCAATCCTGACTTTTACAACCGCAAGATTATTTTTTGTGTTAAATGCCGAAACCGATTTTACGTAGCCGAAAACCGTAGTTTCCATTCCTTCTTTCAGGTGGCTAATCAGTGTTCGCGCAGAGTAATCAACATGTTTTTTGGGAAAATACATGATTAAATCCTGTGCGGTATAAATTCCTAATTTATTTAATTTATAGGCAATTTTCGGTCCTACACCTTTCATATACATAACGTCGGTATCTTTTGCGGGTTTATGAACGACTGCGGTTGCAGGTTCTTTCGGTTTTGTCTCTGATTTTAAAACTTTTATAAGTCTGTCAATGCTTTTTCTGCGTTCGTTTACACCTGCGAAAGGGTAATGTTCAAATGTTTCAACCAATAAAGCCCATTTTGGATTTTTTTTAGAAAGTTTGTAGTATTTTTTTGCTTCGTTTCTGATAAAAGATGAAAAAGCCTGTGTTTTACCGTGAATATCAATATATTTATATTGAATTTCGATTTCTATTGCTTTTCGTATTTTTTCAATATCTTCTATCATAAGCAAATTGTAGCATAAAATTTTATTGCTTTATTAAAATTAAATTTACTCTTTTGGGGCTTATGCAGCCCCTGCACCTTGCAGTTTCTTTCTTGTACCGACAAGAAAGAAACCAAAGAAGCTCCCGAGTGCTACGCACGTAGGTACATTAAGTCTAAACAAATATCAACAAACATGGCAGAAAAAACTCCGTTCGCTAATAATTTGTACGGCTCAAGTGCTACGCACGTAGATACTCTAAGTCTAAACCAAAATCAACGAACATAGTATAAAGGGCGGACAAACTCACTCGATGTCACCCTGAACTTGATTCAGGGTCTATCAATGCTTATCGTTCAGACAGTGTCCACCTTTGTTGTTGTTTCGCCTACAATTATTGCTCACTACGTTGAGGTCGGATTGATTTTTATTGTATTAAAATTACAGGCTTTGCGCAGTGAATTAAACATTGTTTGCGACACAATAACAAGGCGGAATTAGTCTGAGCGTAGCGAGTTATTCCGCCTCTGGTGGAGCATTACAATGTTTTATGAACGGAGCATCAGCCTGCGGGTTTCTTTCTGACCGCTTTCTTTGCCCGAACAAAGAAAGCGGTCAAAAAGTAAAAATAAGATATTATAAGTAAAGCTGGGTGCAGGGGCGGTATACGCCCCTGCATTATTGTACAATCTTCACTCCTGAGCTTGTGCCGAGTCTTTCCGCGCCTGCTTCAAGCATTTTAAGCGCGGTTTCTTTATCTCTTATTCCGCCGGAGGCTTTGACCTTCAAACCGTAAGGAGAAACAGTATCAAACATCAATTTTACATCTTCAGCTTTTGCTCCGACTCCGTTTTTGACAAATCCCGTAGATGTTTTTACAAAATCCGCTTTACCTTCAATACAAAGTTCACAAGCCTTTTTGATTTCGTCTTTTTCAAGCAAATCGGTTTCCAAGATAACTTTTAACGGTTTGTCTTTGCAGGCTTGTTTTACGGTTTTTATATCATTCACAACAAAATCGTAATCTTTGTTTTTGACGGCAGTAACATTGATAACCATGTCAATTTCATCAGCACCGTCCTCAACCGCCTTTGCGGTCTCAAACGCTTTGACATCACTTCTGTTTGCTCCGAGAGGAAAACCTATAACAGTAACGACTTTTACGTTACTTCCTTTTAGATTTTCTTTTGCAAGTTTAACGTATTGAGGGTTTATGCAAACACCCAAAAATTTATGTTCTTTTGCTTCGTTAAAAAGTTTTATAAAATCTTCAAATTTTGCATCTTGTTTTAAAAGTGTGTGTTCAATATGTTCGTTTATCATATTTATCTCCTTATATTGTCTAAAATTCTTGAACTTGAAAAGGCTTTGTTCAGTGTAAAAAAGTGAAGCCCTTTTACTTTGGAATTTATCAAATCTTCGCATTGAGCGGTTGAATATTCAATGCCGAACTCTATCATTGATTTTTTGTCGTTTCTGAATTTTTCTATTCCCTTTTGAAGTTTTTCGGGAATTGTTATCCTTGCCAAATTTGTCATTTTTAAAATCTGTTTTTCACTTATAACTGGCATAATTCCCGGGATTACGGGAATATCAATTCCTACCGAATTTATACGTTCGACAAATTTGTAATATTTATCATTGTCAAAAAAGAGTTGAGTGAAAATTATGTCCGCTCCCGCATCAACCTTTCGTTTAAGATTTTCGATATCAGTCTTAATGTCGGGGCTTTCGATATGCGTTTCGGGATAACCCGCAACACCTATCGACAAATCTGTTTTTTCTTTTATAAATCTGACAAGTTCGTTTGCGTAATGAAAATCATGCTTTATCAACTCCTTATCTTCGGGGATATCTCCACGAAGTGCAAGAATACTTTTAATCCCCATATTTTCAATATTTTTCAGGTGAGTTTCTATATTCTTCTTTGACGAAGTAATGCAGGTAAAATGAGGCATTACGTTTAGCCCTGAATTTTGGATTTTTGTAATAAGTTCAAAGGACTTGTTTTCCTGTCCGCCCGCGCCGTAAGTGAGTGATACAAAAGCGGGATTATGGCTTTTTAAGATTTCAAGTTCTTTAAGCAACAAACAATTCCCGTCTTTTGGCGGAAAAATTTCAAAAGATATTGAAAATTTGTTTTTATAAATATCCAAAATTTTCATTTTAAAATTTGTACTCGGGAACAATAAATGGTTCATTATTTGCATCTTTTTCGACAAATTTGAGATAATAATCCATGGCTTTGTCTTTTGCCGAATTGTAGAATTTGTCGTCAATAAATTTTTTGTGAAGTTCTGTTCTTTCACCCGAATAGTTACCCATAACGGTTGCATAGGTTTCTATTACGGCTTTGTCCGCGCCGCCGCCGTATGCTTTTGTTTTTGCATCAGTTCCCGAAGGTCTGATTTCTATATATTTATCGGTAAATTCCAAATATGTGCCGTCACCGACAAATTTTATCGAAACAAGATTGTCAAAAACAAGGCTCAAAAATGCATCATTGAGAACTTCTTTGACGTCATCAAGATTCATTTTCCCTTCCCTGACGGCTATTGCCATGGAAAGATAGAACAAATCGTTTTTGGTACGCTTTTCTTCGCCAAGTGTTTTTTCTTGTTTTAATTTGTTAATATCGGGTTCGGATTCGTTGTAATAAGCTATATCAACACGCGTATCAAATCTTCCTGTAATTTTGTTTTCTTCAAAAATATTAATCAAATATTCCGACAAAGTTTTATTTTTGAGTTTTGCAATAAGGGCAGAAGCAACGATAATGGCTTCCGTCGCGCTTTTTTCTCTCATAGCAACCGCAAATCTGCCGTTTTGTGATTTAATAAGTTCTTCGCAACCCATAATCATTCCGCCCGATTCTTCTCCTCCAAAAAGCAAACGAGGATTTTTGCCAAGATTTATACTGTTGCCTAAAACGTCATCGACAACAACTTCTTTATCGGGATTTTTAAGTTGCAGTTCTACTTTCTTCATAATGTTAGCAATTTCTTTAAATCCGACGGGAACATTAACAACTTTAACCCCTTGTTTCTTTGCCCATTCGTCCCAAGAGATTGCCGAAGCGGTTGTTTTTATCATAAATCTCGGGTGATTTTGCCACATGTTTTGAGCTTTTAACTGTTTTGCCCAAAAATCCATAATCATCAAAAATGCTTGATTTGCGGTAAATACCGTTAAAACTGTGTTGTGATTAAGTTCAATAAAATCAATTCCCGCATTTTTTAAGGTTTCTTCGCGTGAAATATCTTCCGTCTGACAAATCGTTAATCTGTCATGGTCGGGGTCTGTAATCAATACAACAGTCCCTTGGGGAAATTTTTCAAGTTTTTCCTCGTAATGCAAGGTTTCAATAACGGGAAAATATTTTTCTCCGTTAGGCTTTTGGGCAAGTACCGTTGCATCAACCGAAAAATCGTAGAACGCTTTTTCACCTTTCGGAGTATGGTCGTATTTGCCGATTGAATGGAAAAACGGGTCTTCTTCCGTATTAAACCATACAAATTTGTCCGAGATATTCAGTTTTTTCAAAACCCTGCCAAGTGTGTTGTAAGCAGAACCGCCCACATTTTCGATTACAATTTTATTTTTAAGCGTATTTATCAAATCAAGACTGCTTTTTTGTGCAACTCCCGACTTTAAGTATTCTACGTATAAATCCACACCGTCATCAATATTTGCCATGACTTTTTCATCAATCAAAGGATTGTCCGAGGCGGAAATTTTAATGTCGTAATATCCATTTTTTTCTGTAATATCAAAAATTTCCTGAATTTTATTTACAAATTCCATTGATTCTTCGGGGAGATACTGACTTCCCTGAGAGTTCAAATCTTTTGTTGCGTTTTTAACGGAAATTCCATGGCTTGAAGTTATATATTCACCTCCAAGCAAGTCTAATTTGAAAGCCAAAAATGATGCAAGCCAAATAGGTATTGTTTTTCCGGCTTTCGGTACAAGTGTTCTTATTCCGTTTGCAGCTTGTATTCTTGCTATTGCGTTCAAAAACAGTTCGGAGTTATAACGAACTTCTCGCCCTGCAATTTTCACAATTTGTTTTCCTTTATATTTTTCGTTTGCAACAAGAGCTTTTGCAAGAGTTGCCAAAACTATTCCGACAAGGTTAATCGGAAATCTTGTATCTTGAGGGTAGAGAATATTTTGCGGTCCTCTGATACCCGCAGTCGAAACTTTTGCCTCTTTTGCATAATTTGCAAACCATTCTTTGAGATTTAGTCCTTCGGGATTTTTATCTTTGTCGTAAGGTTCAAGATGTTCTTTTTTTAATCTAAACGTAAATTCTCCATTGTTTGAAAAGTCCATCAGGTTCAAATTTTTTACATAATCGGGTGTTTTGTCGTAAACACTTTTAAATAGTTCATTTTCAAGTTTATTAGTTGATATTTTCATATAATTACTCTCCCGTTAATAAATATATATGAAAAACTTGTATTGTGCAAATTTTGCATATATAATAAAATTATTGGAGAAAATCATGTTCCGTAAAAAAGAAAAAAACTATGCAAAGAGAAAGGCTTCCGAATACAATTTTTGGAGATCGATATTTCAATACATAATATGCGGAATATTTTACATGATAAGATGTAAAGTTGTTTACAGATTAAAGGTCGAAGGAATGGAAAATATTCCAAAAGACAATGAGTATATTGTTTGTGCAAATCATCTTTCGACACTCGATCCGCCTTTGCTTGCGGGAATTTTTCCGAGGCGAATTTCTTTTATGGCAAAACAGGAACTTTTTGATATCCCGTTTATTTGTTGGTGGATTGATTGGATGGGAACTTTTGCGGTAAACAGAGAGAGTCTTAGTCCTTCGACCATTAAAACAGTAATGGAAATTAAAAAAAGTAAATGGGTATTTGGTATCTTTCCACAAGGAACAAGAGGTGTTCCGGGTACTATTACAGGAGTTACGAAAGGTTTTGCAGGGCTTGCAAAGATTACAAAATGTGCGGTTTTGCCTGTCGGTATAACAGGTACGCAAGAGGCAAGACATTTACCGTTTAGCGGTAAAATTGTCGTAAAAATCGGTAAACCCATTCCTTATGATGATAATCCCGAAGTTGTTGTTGAAAAGTGGATTGAACAAATCCAACAGTTGACGGGTTTTAAATATGTTGCAGATGTTAGTGAAGAAAAAGCAGGAGTTTAGAATGGCTGAAAGAAACTATAACAGAAGATATAAAAGTGAATACAATATTTTCAGAACCATGTTTTATTTTGGATTTATGTATACGGTTGTAATTCCTTTTATGCATATATTTTTTAATTATAAAATAGAAGGTAAAGAAAATCTGCCTAAAAAAGGTAAACTTATTTTTACGGCAAACCATGTTTCGCATTTTGACCCGCCTATGATGTCTTGGGCTTGTCACAGACTGATTGCTTATATGGCTAAAAAAGAGTTATTTCAAAAAGGTGATAAATGGGAATTTTTGGTAAAGCGTCTCGGTGCTTTTGCTGTTGACAGGACAAAACCCGAAATTGCGACATTTAAAACAGTTCGTGATATTCTTTCAACAAGCTGGGCTTTGGGGGTATTTCCGCAAGGAGGCATCAGACCTTACGGGTCCGATATTGCTGATTTGAAAAAGGGTTTTGTAGTAATTGCAAAAAATGCAAAGGCTGATATTATTCCCGTTGCAATCTCAAATTGGGCAGGATATCCGAAACTTAAACCGTTTACGAAAGGTACTGTTGAATTGCATATAGGAAAACCGATTTCTTATACACTTCCCGAGGACGAAATTATCCGCCTTTGGTGTGAACATATTACAAAATATGCGGATTATACAAATTCTTTAATAACCGAAAACGTAGAAGTTAAATAATTTCAACAAGTCTGTAAATCATTTTTAATTGATCCGAATTAAGTTCGGGAAGTCTTTTTGTGATGTATTCAATAAGTTGTTTATCGTTTTTTGCATTACAGTTGAAGTCAAAAAGATTTTTTAAATCGGTATTCAAGGATTGTGCAATCAATGACAATGCCGAGAGGGGAAATGTGTTTCCGCATTCTATGTTGCTGATACTTCTTCTGTCCATATTTACAAGTTCGGCAAGCCTTTCCTGCGAAATTTTTTGCTTCAAACGTAATTCTCTAATTCTTTGACCTAAAAGTTTTTTAAGGTTGTCCATATTTTAATTTTAATCTATTAATTAAAATTTTATAACGAAAGATTACGAGCATATATATTTATATTGCTAAATATTATTTCTCATGTTAAAATAATAATAAAAAAGGAGTAATTTTTATGAGACATTGTAAAGCATTTAGTTTGGCTGAGGTTTTAATTACACTCGGTGTAATTGGGGTTGTTGTTGCAGTTACGCTACCGACATTAATATCGAATCATAACAAGCACGTTTGGGAAAACGGTTTAAAAACGAGTTATTCAATATTTTCACAAGCATTTCAAAAAATGATGGCGGATGACGGTGTTGATAATATTGCCGATACGGAAGTATTTCGTGCTATCAATGGAACTTCCTGTCGTTATGATTCGGGTGTAAATTCTGATGTTTGCAAGAATTTTTATTCTCTTTTTAAAAAATATATAAAAATTACCAAAATTTCGACTTTGAATAATTACAGGTATTATAATTTATCTAAAACTTCAAATTATCTGTTATCTTCCGGTGATGGTATATTTTTGTCAAACGGTGCGTTATTATTTAGTTATTCGTTTAGAAGTTCGGATAATAATACGGATAAGCCCGATTGCAAAGATGTTGTAGCGTTAGGCGGCAAAATGTGTTCAAATATGGGAATGATTTTTGTTGATATAAACGGTTATGCAAAACCAAATACATTTGGTCGTGATATATATGCTTTTATTATTTCACAAAATGGAAATTTAGTTCCATATTTAGGTAAAGATAGTGCTTTATATAATGAGCAAACTGCACTTGAAAATAACAGTGTATATTGGAAAAATAATAATAAATGTGATGTCTCCGACACATCAGAAACATCCGGTTACGGGTGTGCAGCACGAATAATTGAAAACGGATGGAAAATGGATTACTAAAAAGCTCCCTTTCGGGAGATTTTTTTTAATTATAAATTTTTCTTGTTAAATCAGCTTTTCTTATTCTGACGTTTTCGGGAGTTATTTCAACCAATTCGTCATCTGCAATATATTCCATGCATTCTTCCAAAGACATTTCCTTGTGAGCCTGCAATGTGACCATTACATCAGCCGTTGCGGAACGCATGTTGGTCAATTTCTTTGTTTTGCAAATGTTTACGACGATATCCTGCGGTTTATTACATTCACCGATAATCATTCCGCGATAAACCTTTGTCTTGGGAGTAACAAAAAATACCCCTCTGTCCTCATATTGAGCCAGTGCGTAAGGAATTGCTTCACCCTGTTCGTGCGCGATAATAGAGCCGTTTCTCTGACGCGGAATATCGCCCGCATAGGGTCTGTATTCCAAATATGTGTGGTACATAATACCTTCACCGCGAGTCATTCTGATAAATTCACTTCTAAAACCTATCAAACCTCTTGCCGGAATATGAAATGTCATTGTAGTTCTGCCTTTGGCATTCTGCATTTCTTTCATCTCGGCTTTTCTGCCCGAAAGTCTGTCGATGCAAGAACCCGCATATCCTTCGGGAACGTCAACTATCAAATTCTCAAAAGGTTCCGAATGAACTCCGTTAATGTTTTTATAAATTACTTCGGGCTTTGAAACCTGAAATTCATAACCTTCACGGCGCATAGTTTCTATCAAAATTCCCAAATGAAGTTCACCTCTGCCCGAAACTCTGAATACATCAGTGCTGTCGGTATCTTCAACACGCAAACTTACATTCTTTTCAAGTTCGTCATAAAGACGTTTTCTTAATTGTCTTGATGTTACAAACTTGCCTTCCGTACCTGCAAACGGGCTGTCATTGACCGAAAAATTCATCTGCAAAGTAGGTTCATCAACTTTTATCAGCGGTAAAGGTTGCGGATTGTTTAACGAACAAATACTTTCACCTATTTGTATATCGGAAAATCCTGCAATCCCTACAATATCGCCCGCAAATGCTTCATCAATTTCAACTCTGCCTAAATCGTGAAATCCGAAAAGTTTTGTAATTTTCCCTTTTTCTTGAGTGCCGTCAGCGTGAATTACGCAAACCTGTTCCTGCGATTTGACAGAACCGTTTTCGATACGTCCGATAACAATTCTTCCCACGTATTCGTTGTAATCAAGAGTCGTAGCGCGGAATTGGAACGGTTTTTCCGCATCACCTTTCGGAGGTTGAATATTATCCAAAATACTGTCCAAAAGCGGAATCATATCTTTTCTTTCATCGTCCAAATCTTTTATGGCAAATCCGTTCAAACTGCTTGAGAAAATGAAAGGGAAATCAAGCAAATCTTCTCTGTCTGTAAGTTCCGTAAACAAATCAAAAACTTTATCCAAAGCAGTCAAAGGCTCTGCTGCGGGTTTGTCGATTTTGTTTATAACAACAATAATTTTTAATCCCAATTCCAAAGCCTTTGAAAGCACAAATCTTGTTTGAGGCATAGGACCTTCGGCTGCATCAACGATTAACAACGCACCGTCAACCATACCCAATACACGTTCAACCTCACCGCCAAAATCCGCGTGACCCGGAGTATCAATTACGTTAATCTTTGTGTCTTTATAATTAATTGAAATGTTTTTTGAAAGAATTGTAATTCCTCTTTCGCGTTCCAAATCGTTACTGTCAAGGACTCTTTCCTGAACCTGCTGATTTGCTCTGAAAGCTCCTGCCTGTTTTAACAAACAATCAACAAGTGTTGTCTTACCGTGGTCAACGTGTGCAATAATTGCTATATTTCTGATTTTTTCATTCTGATTTGCCATAATTTTCCTGCTATTTGTTTAGTGTAATTCTTACACTTATATTTTATATTAATGATAATAATTTTGCAAGTTTTATTTTTTTACTTCGTATTTGCCTCTACTTTTTTTGTATTGTTCGTTGATTGTTGTTTAGCCATAATATATTTACGTAGCACAAAAAAAAACGACTGTTAAAGTCGTCAGGGAAAAAGGGAAACAAAAAAATTATGTGAAATGTGAGAAGTGAAACGTGAAAGGTTCATTTCTTACATAACTTATTATTTACATACCTTGAAAATTTCGCCACAGTTCAAGGTTATAAGGCGGACTTCGTCCGCTACCCGAATGTTTTGAACGTAGATTCGGTGTTCTTTTCGATAACTTTTTGAACCGCATCCATTTCTGTTTGGATAGCGTC
>CADBNI010000033.1 GCA_902795965.1 uncultured bacterium | reverse complement strand
CGATGTGGTGGAATGGTAGACACGCATGCTTGAGGTGCATGTGGCGAGAGCTGTGGGGGTTCAAGTCCCCCCGTCGACACCATAAATAAGGCAGTGACTTCTTGTTACTGCCTTATTTATTTTGACAGAAAGGGACGCAGAACCCCGCCGAACGAAGTTCGGTCTGGGTTCAAGCGAGGAGCGAGCAGAGTGCGAAGGCTTGATTGCGGAATAATTGAAAATTATGTAGCAATCAACCGTAGACACGTTTAATGCGAGCGACTCAAGACAGTCCCCCCGTCGACACCATAAAAGAGATGTTGACTTATGTTAACATCTCTTTTATTATGAAGTTGGGTCGGGCTTGAATCACTTTTCGGGGGTTCAGCGCGAGTGAGCTGAGGGCGAAGGTTTTTTCTTTGGAAGAAACGAAGTTTCTGAAAAGAAAAACCGTAGACCCGTTAAACGCGAACGAGCAAGACAAGTCCCCCCGTCGACATTATTTAAAAGGAATATGTGTAATGCAAGTGCAATCAATAAACAGTCCACATAATCCAAATTTTGGAAATAATATAAAAAAGAATTTTACGTTTAAATTATCGCGAGAAACAATAAATGCTATTGAAAGTTCTACAAGATTAACGTATGAAGAAATAACGCATTTATCACAAGATGAATGTTTAAAATTAATGAAAGAGCGCGGAGCTTTAAAAGAACCAAGTAAATTAAAAATGTGGTTTGCTAAAAAATACAAAGAATTTGGTGAAAGATACGGTTTATTGGAAAAGCATTATAACTTCTATACTGATATTGACTAAGATAAGGAAACACAACAATCTCATCTTACTATTGTCATAAATTTGTGCGGAGAATTGATAACTTCGTTTTTTGTGTTAATGTTTTTTTGAAGGAGTTTAAAATGGTACAAGATTGTTCTGAATGCATAAATTTTAGGAAAGTTGTTATTGTAGGCTGCGGATTTGTCGGGGCGGCTTGCGCGTTTAGCCTTATGCAAAGCGGACTTTTCAGCGAGATGGTTTTGATTGACAACGATAGGGCAAAAGCCGAAGGCGAGGCTCTCGATATCAGTCACGGGGTTGCTTTTGCAAAGCCTATGAAAATTTATGCGGGTGATTACGACGATATTAAAAATGCCGCGCTTGTTATTGTTACTGCGGGTGCGGGACAAAAACCCGGTGAAACAAGATTGGACTTGGTAAAGAAAAATATCGCAATTTTTAAATCTATAATTCCTGAGATTAAAACCCGTGATTTTAAAGGAATTTTGCTTGTTGTTTCAAATCCTGTTGATATTTTGACGACAGTTGCCTTAAAATTAAGCGGTTTGCCCGAAAACAGAGTGATAGGTTCGGGTACGGTTCTTGATACCGCAAGGTTGAAATTTGAAATCGGCAACCATTTGAATGTTGATTCAAGGAGCGTTCACGCTTTTATTATCGGGGAACACGGAGATAGCGAAATCGCGGCATTCAGCAGTGCAAACGTTTCGGGCATAAAGTTAGATGATTTTTGTGAAATGAGAGGACATTTTAACCATAAACAGGCGAGCGAAGAAATCGCCGAGAGGGTTAAAAACAGTGCGTATGAGATAATTTCCAAGAAAAAAGCGACTTATTACGGCATTGCAGCTTCCGTAAAACGGATTTGTGAGGCTATTGTGCGTGATGAAAAGTCAATTTTGCCGATTTCTGCCGTAATGCATGGTGAGTATGGAATTTCTGATGTTGCATTAAGTATGCCTGCAATTTTGGGCAAAAACGGAATGGAGACTCACGTTCCGATAAAGCTGAATGAGGACGAAACCTCCCGACTTCAGCATTCGGCAAAGGTTTTGAAAGAAATATTAGCTCAAAACGAGGTTTAATCAATTAAAATATCAATAAATTTAAGAACTTTCAGTTTTTCTTTTTGGCTGAGTCCTTTTATTTTTTCTGCAACTAATATGCTATCCTTATTCGATTCAAAATCTTTCGTTTCAACAAAATCAAAAAATTCCGCAGGCATAATTTTCAATATACTAAACAATTTAAATAAAGTTTCAAATGACGGGAAATTTTTCCCGTTTTCAATTTTGCTCAATCCCGAAATATCAATGTTTATAAGATTGCATAATTGTTCTTGTGTATACTTTGCACTGTTTCTGTAATTTTTAATTTTTAAACCAACTAAGGTTTTTATATCTTTTTCGTTCATTTATTAATTATATTTTTTCTTTAGATAAAAGTTAATTGATATTTATCAAATATTTTATAAAATATTGACTTTTGTCAAAATATATATTATTATCATTTTAGGAGGATTAATATGAAAAAATTTAACACTACAGCACTTGAGAAAGTTGGGGTCAGATTCGCTGACACGTTGCCCTGCCGAAAATTCGGTTTCACCTTAGCCGAAGTCCTCATTACACTTGGGATTATCGGAGTAGTTGCTGCAGTAACCATGCCAACACTGATTGCGAAATATCAAAAGCATGTGACTGAAACGAGGTTGAAAAAATCATATTCGCTTATAAATCAAGCAATCAAAATGTCTGAAATTGATAATGGGCTTGTAAAATATTGGAATAAAGACTTGGGCGAGAATTATGGCGATAATACACAAAAATTTGCGGAAAAATATTTACTTCCGTACTTAAAAGCCGAATACTGCGATTCGGGTAATAAGAGTGAAAAATGCGGTAAATATGTCGGTTGCGGCGGTGCATCAAGGAACTATATATTGGCTGACGGTACCTTGATGAGTATTTGTGCTTATGGCTCTTTTGAGGCAATTAGTATAAATTTTCTTCCGATAAAATCTGAAAAGAAAGAGAGAAGATTTAATTTTATCATAGATGAAGAAAAAGGGTTGGTTTTACCCTCTTATTATAATCCTTCCTTAACTCGTAATGATTATATTAACGGTTTTAAGTATGGTGACGAAAGTTATAATTATACCGTAGCGTGTTCAAAAGAAAGCAATGCGGACTATCCTTATCATACCTGTACTTCATTAATATATGTCGACGGGTGGAAAATCATGCCTGATTATCCTTGGTGATGACATTGTTAACTTTTTATATCATTTAGAAAAAATCGGCTGCATTAATGCTTGATACCGCTGATGAAAAAACTTGCAGAGCCATATTTAAGATTACAAAAGAACTTATTTTTTAGCCTTATTTCACAATCAAAAATGATTTAAGGCTTCTGCCGCCACCGTCACCTTTGGTCGAAATCACGTTATATTTATTTAAATAATTCATAGATGTGGAACTTCCGCCGTCAAATGCCATGGCCCTATCCCAACCCAATGATTTTACATAATCGTGTACTTCGTACATATCCATCGGATGTTCGTCCGTAATAACCAAAATATGAACGTCATCACCTTTCAGCCCGATTATTGTTCTCGCAACCTTATGCAAAACCGAACAACTTTCCCTCACAATTTCACCGTCCTGTTTTACAACAAAAAATTCTTCTTCCAGTCTTAATTTCGGATAAACAAGAGGCCCGCCTTGAGCCGAAGTGATAATATCACAGCCGAAATCAACGGGAGCGCGATGCGGAACTATCTCGTAATGACGTTTCCCGCTGCATTCAACAACGCGAAATTCCGTACGGTTCAATATTTTATCCATATTTTTGCTTAATACGGGATTTGATATCAAACTCTCATTGAACATAGGATCGGCAGAAGTCTCTCTGTTGCTGACAATATATGAAATCGTTTTGCCGTTATTAGGATCAAAAAATCCCGCATTAACCGTCAATCTTGCCTTTGTCGCATTATGCGCCTCTTTATTTGTAATCAAGTCTTCCGACACAACAAACTTTATATGTCTTGAAGCGTTTTTCAAAACTATATGATAAATCCCGTCATTATACTTTACATCAATATTACAGGCAAAAACTGCCGACTGAAACATAAAAACGCTTATCAAAAGTATTAAAAATTTTTTCATAATTAAATATCCTTGGCTTTGTAAAATGCTATAATTGCGCAAGTGAAAGCAAACGGCGGGAATACCGCGGTTATAAACGGGTGCAAAACTCCTTTTTCAGCAAGCAAATCAAAGAACGGCAAAGTTATATAATACAAGAAAATACAACCGATTGCTATTGTAAAACCGACGAGCCTCTGCTCTCTCGGCTTGCTAAAACCTAATAAAACTCCCAAAATAGCAAGCAATACACACACAAACGGGTGGAAAAATCTTTGCAGGTATTTGTTAAGCATATATCTGTATTCCTCGTCAAGATTTTCTTTCTTGAGAAGTTTTATATAGCTTTTCATATCACTGTTGGTAATCTCACGTTCTTTTTTTGTGGAATAAGTCATTAACCGGTAAGCATTTTGTGCATCTTCACCCTGCAAAATATCCATTACACGAGATTTGTTAATATCGACAAAGACCCCGTCACCTGAAATCTCATATTGCGTAATGCCGTACAATCTCCATTTATCTTTGAGAATTTCTCCCCTTTTTGCGTGATAAATATTGTTTAACTGATGTACGTCATCATAGTTTTTCTTTTTAAAATCCAAAACAATGACATTATACATTGTATCTTTTGAAAATTTAGAAATTACAACGGCAGATGTCGGAATATTGTTTTTATCCTTTTGTGTATAAATATATTGAGTTTTAATATATGAACCCGACAAATCTCCCGATTTCTTTTCCGCTAACGGTATAAGTTTGTCAATGGTTACAAAACATAATGCGGTAAATATAAAACTCAAAACCAATACAGGTGCTAAAATTCGTTTAAATGACATCCCGACTGCTCTAAAAATCGTAAGTTCGGAATCTTTGCTTAATTTGTCAAACGTAAAAAGCGTACCTAAAAGAAGTCCGACAGGAAAGGCTTTTCCTAAGATTTTCGGTAACTCGTAAATAATCCTCAAAATTGCGGTTTTAACCCCAAATTCGCCCGCAAGTGTACTTTTTATCGTATTCAAAAGCATTTCGGGTGCAATCCATACGATTGTAAACAACAAAATCGCAACTAATGTCGTTACAAGTACCTGACTGAAAATATATTTATCGTAAACGGTTATTTTGGGAATTTTCATTACAGTTCAAAATCCTTACCTAAATAAAATTCTTTTGCAACGGGGTCACGTGCAACATCTTCACTTTTACCTTGAATTTTAATTTTCCCGTCAAAAATTACGTAAGCTCTGTCCGTAATTGACAATGTAGCCTTCGGGTTGTGGTCGGTAATCAAAATTCCGATACCTTTTTCTTCGGAAATTTTTCTTATGTTATCTTTAATATCACCGATTGCAATAGGGTCAATACCCGCAAAAGGTTCGTCCAAAAGAATAAAATCGGGACTTGCTGCCAAAGCTCTTGCAATTTCAACCCTTCTGCGTTCGCCCCCCGACAAAGAAACAGCCGCATAATCACGAAGTCTTGCAATACCGAATTCCGATAAAAGTTCTTCCATTTTGCGTTTTTTCTCGTCAACGGTCAATTTTTCGTTCATTTCCAAAACTAATTTTAAATTGTCTTCAACAGTAAGTTTTCTGAAAATTGAAGCCTCTTGCGGAAGATATCCTATACCTGCCTTCGCGCGTTCATTCATAGGCCAGGTTGAAATATCTTCTCCGTCAAGAAAAATATGACCCTTGTTCGGTTTAATAAGCCCTACTATCATATAAAACGTAGTGGTTTTTCCCGCTCCGTTAGGACCTAAAAGACAAACAACTTCGCCTTTGTCAATATTAAAACTCACATCATTAACAACACTTCTGTCACCATATATCTTAATAAGATTTTTTGCCTCAATCCTCATAATCAGCTCCTTTAATTTTCATTTTAGATAAAAAAAAATGATATTGCAAAATAATCTTAAACATTATGGCTAATTGTAAACAAATGTAAATATATCTTTAGTATATGTTATTGATATATATTATTGTGGCATACATGTATTATAAACCATTTTCTTTTTCTTTATTTTCTCCTACACACTAACCTTTTACCAAATATGAAATTGGCCGTTTGAAAAAACGGCTTTTTTGTTCTCGTAAATTTTACCATATTACTTTGATAAAAGAATAATTTGTCATATAATTTGTATATGAAAAATATTTTGATACCGATTTTTATATCAGTAATGTTTGCAGCTCAATGTCAGGCACAGTACATGCCTCAAATTCCGCAGGCAACTCTTATGGCTGCGCAGGAAGCAATCGCGCAACAGCAAAAACCGACTTCCGAAGTTGTCAGAGTGGGTATCGGAACAACAAATTTCGGGACTTATCAATATAATGAAATTACGATTTTCGGAACGGGGGATACCCAAGTCTACGATAACAGAATGCTTATCGGAAACTATGGTGCCAATAAGGAAATAAAAATTACTTATAAAAGCGGATTGTTTAATATTTCAACTCCCGAAAGTTCGGAAACAGTAACGGGGCCTGTCCAAATAACAAGCAATTTCGGGCTTTTGGGTGTAAGCGGTTTGAAACGTGCGGGTAAGCAGGCACTTTATCACGGAGCTTTTGAACTTGTACCAAACGGGGAAAACACTTTTAACCTCGTAAATATGATAGAAGTAGAAGAATATCTCAAAGGTGTCGTGCCGAACGAAATGCCCGTTTCTTTCGGGTTGGAAGCTCTTAAAGCGCAGAGTGTTGCGGCAAGAAATTACGTGCTTTCACCGCGTACAAAATCATCTGCAAATTATGATGTTGTGGATTCCGTTGCAAGTCAGGTTTATTTTGGTGCAAATACGGAAAAACCTTTATCAAATCAAGCGGTAAGAGAAACGGAAGGTTTGGTAGCTCTCTACGGTTGGGATTTGATATTAGCACAATATTCGTCAACCGCGGGAGGGTATACGGAAAGCTACTCAAATGCTTTTTCCGATCCGAAAACAAAAGAATTTCCTTCAAGCGAAAAACCTTATTTAACGGCAAAACCCGATATAATATGGCAAACACCGTTGAATAGTGAAGACGCCGCTCAAAATTATTACAAATCCAAACCTGATGCTTACGATATGCGCTCTCCGTATTTCAGATGGGAAAAGGAATGGACGGCAGACGAACTCAGAAACGTTTTGAAAAACAATTTGCCGGCACAATCCGCAACGGGATTTGTAAAACCGTCATTCAAAAGCGGTGATTTTTTGGACGAAATTTCCGAAATAAAAGTTTTGAAACGCGGAAATTCGGGTAAAATTATCGAAATGGAAATCGTAACCCCTACCAAAACTTACAAAGTGTTAAAAGAATTGGTTATAAGAAGGTTGTTTACGAAAGACGGCAAGGCTTTGCCGAGTGCAAACGTTGTTTTTGACAACATAAAAGACGAAAACGGTAATCTTGAAACAATTCACGCTTATGGCGGAGGATTCGGGCATGGAGTCGGTATGAGCCAATTCGGTGCAGGCTTTATGGGGGCGGAGCTTCACAGAACTTTCTCAGAAATTTTGCAGCATTATTATACGGGAATAGTTCTCGGTACAAAGCCTGTCATAATTTCTTCAAACAATGCACAAAAAGAAGTTACGCAGAGATTTTATACGAAACAAAAATTTGCAAACCTTATAATTGATAACAAATTTTCGGTTTCAAAAATTATCGTAAATATTAACGGACATGAACAAATTTTCAAACTTGAAAACGGGTTTATGAAACGTACGGAGATAATTGATATTTCCAAATATATTCAGACGGGTGAAAATGTGATTACGTTCTATTATCCGTCAGACGAAAGCGACAAAAAAGCGTTAAGGTTGTATGTGGAATTGGTAAAACAAAATGACGACGAATTTATCAGATAATCAGGGGAGCGTTTTGCGCGCGGCATGGATAATTGCCGTAGTTACTATTGTCAGTAAACTTATAGGGTTTATAAGAGATATTGTAATTGCAAATTACTACGGAGCATCTCTTGTTTCTGACGCATATTACTACGCTTACCAAATTCCTTCACTTTCTTTGATTTTGCTTGGAGGGGTTGGAGGTCCTTTTCACAGTGCAACGGTTGCTATTTTTTCAAAACTTATTCCGAATTTGAATGACAAACCGAAACCAGAAGTCAACAAACTTTATTCAACTTTTATGACGGCAACAACATTGTTTTTTGTTGTTTTGTCGGTTTTGATGTTTGTTTTCCCGCGACAGATAATGGGTGTGATTATTTCGGGCGGTTCTGCCGAAATGATTAATCTTGCGGCAATGCATTTGAAAATTATGACACCTTTGCTTGTGATAGGCGGAATTGTCGGAATTTATTACGGAATTTTGATTATTTATAAGCAGTTTATGCTTCCGAATTTATCCCCGATAATTATGAGTGCGGCAATAATCGGGATTGTAATTGCAGTTCCGTCCGACAACAAGGGTTATGCGCTTGCTTGGGCAACCACAATCGGTGCGATTTTGCAGCTTGTTATTCAGTATCCGAACGTCAGGCGGTTGGGATTTTTGTGGAAACCTAATTTTCAATTCTTTAATAATCCGAATTTCAAGGCAATAAACGAACTTCTTTTTCCTGCAATTTTGAGTTCCACTGTCGGACAGATACATATTTATGTTGATATGTTTTTTACGTCGTATATTTCGGACGGTGCGTGGACGGCAATCGGGTATGCAAACAGAGTTTTTCAATTTCCCGTAGGAATTTTGGTTACTGCGTTTTTAGTACCGTTGTTTCCGATTTTTTCAAGACTTGTGGCAGAAAAAGATTTGGAAGGGATTAAGACTTATTTTAATAAGGGTGTCGGGGTATTGTTTTTTGCCGCAATTCCGATTATTGTAGGGATTTTAACTGTCGGATATGATGCGGTTAAAGTTGTTTTTGAACGCGGTGCGTTTGATAACAATGCAACATTTATGGTTACGGAAGCCTTGTGGTTTTTGTCTGTTTCTATTTTACCTTATGTTTTCAGAGATTCGATTACGAGGGTTTATTATTCGTTTAATGATTCCAAAACACCGTTTTTGGTTGCGTTTTCGTCTATTGTTCTGAAATACGTTTTGAATGTTGTATTTATAAGATATCTTGAAATGGGAATAGGCGGAATTACACTTTCGACTTCACTTGTTACGCTTTTTAACGCTTGTGTTTTGGGGGCTTTCATTACTAAGAAGTTAAAAATGGATTATAAATCTTTGTTCGTAAACCTTTTTAAGATGTGTTTGGCGGGAGTTGTTGCGTTTGGAACTTGTTTTGCGGTTGCAAAAGGGTTTGACGGATTTGTAGAACTTCCGAAAACAATTTTTGAATTGTCAAAGATTGCAGTTGTAGGTGTTGTCTGTCTGATTGTTTATACGGGTCTGAATTTTGCTTTACGCATGGAATACGCACAGGAATTGGGCAAAAGATTTATGAATAAAATAAAATGAAACCTTTAGAAACGGATTGTTAAACTGATTATATTTTTAGTGCGCAAAGCGCACGTAACTTCTTATAATCACCACTTAACGAAACAGCAATAGAGCGTGCATTGTCTGAGCGAAGCGAGTTTGCACGCTCACGGGTGAGTTTAGTGGTGATTAAACGGTTATGGCGCGGTTTCTCTTTCTTTCCTCCATTTCTTTCTCTTTGCCTCGCCCAAAAACAAAGAGAAAGAAATGGAGTGCGGGGTGTGGGGGCGCAAAGCCCCCACGTATAATAAATACATTGAAACATTTAACCCCTCACCCGAATTGCTAAATTCGCTGTCTTGGCTTTGCTCCGTCCGTCCGCAAATCCGCTATGCTCATTAAGCAATTCTACCCTCTCCCGCAAGGGGAGAGGGGTATTTGAAAGCAGGGGGGCAGGGGCGACATACGACCCGCATACAGTTATTGTAGACAATTATGGAAACCGGACATAACGAAAAGTTTTTATGGAATTAAATCTTTTATGTAATATAATATTAGTATGATTATACAAAATCCCGAAAAAATAAAAGAAGTTTTGGATAATGGCGGAGTAATCGCTTATGTTACGGATACCGTCTGGGGGCTTGGGTGTTTGCCAAGTTCTGAAAAAGCCGTCAAAAAAATTTACGAAATCAAAAAACGTGAGGCGCAAAAACCCTTGATTTTAATGTCAAATGAGGTTTACAACCTGCTGGAATACGTCAAACCCGTTCCAAAAACAGGTTGTAAACTTATTAAACAATATTTTCCCGGGGCATTGACCGTCGTAACCGAAAAATCCGACAAAACCCCAAATTATATAACGTCAGGCATGTCGACTGTCGGTATTCGAGTTCCCGATAATGAAGTTTTTAAAGAAATTTGCCAAATCGCAACGGGTCATGTGCTTGCAACAACGAGTGCAAACCTTTCGCATCAGCCTTCGGCAAAAACTTATGAACAAGCTCTTGAAAATATGGAAGGACTCGCAGATTTGATAATTCCCGATTACGGTCACTTATGCAAAGGGCTTGAATCCACAGTTGTCGGAGTTATGAATGATGAATTGAGGATTTTCCGCCAAGGCGCGATAGAAATAAAATTGATATTTGATTGATGTTTTGTGTGATAACATTCTTTGTTATTTATTTTGTTGTAAACTTTTTAGCATTTCGCTTGAACTCTTTCCTCCGCTTTCCATAGGATTGGAACTTACTCCAAGACCGTACTTATCATTATCAAATAAATTAAATTTTATTAATTTCTGTAAACTAAATCAAAAAAACAATAGAAAAGCATGTAAAAAAGAGTTATACTACTTATGTAGTAGAATTTATGTGCAAGGGTTTTTGTTAAATCGGCAAAATTTGCCGTCTAAATAGCGTATTGCTTTTATTGCAAAATGTTATAAAATTAAGTAATGTAAAGCAAGTATGATATTTAGGCAAAAAAACTTTATCATAAGTTTTATAAAATGAGTAGGTGTAGTGTTGAACGAAAATAAAACGGAAATTCAAAATACGCAAAAAAATACCGTCAAATCAAACGTTTCAAATCCGTTATCGAAACGCTTAAATGAGCTTGCAAAATCTGCTATGCCTGCCGAAAAACCTGTAAAACAGGGACAAACAAAGACATCAAATCCGTTTCAAACCGAAATTTCAAATATCGTAGCACGCATAAATCACTTCAACACAACAAAAACATCTAACAAATTGTACGGCGGCTACATGAACACAGGGTACAGAAACGTTATTGATTATACCGATTTGATTAACTCTTTCGGAAATATTTTCAGCGATAAAAATATTCATGACGTATTTTCGGCAATTCACAACTTGTTTATCGAAAAATTAGGGAACGTATTCACCTCATTCGGGCTTTATCACGAAAAATCCAAGTGCATTAATCTGAAACTTTTTAGCGCACTCGGAAACACCTACACTACAAAAGTATTTTTATCGGACGAAAAGAACCCCGTTATAGAATGTTTTAATGACGGCAAACCCGTTTACTGTGAAGATAACAAATTTTTAAACATACCGTATCTTCAAAACTGCTCGTCATTAATCCTGCCGTTAAACTGTGCAAAAGGCTGTACGGGAGTAATGATTGTAGGTAAAGATTATCTTGAAGATTATATCGGCCTGTTCTCATTTCTTGCAAATTACTGTGCTATGTACATGCAAAACCTTGAGCTTATGGAACAAGCCAACAAATACGCAAACACCGATACATTGACAGGATTGTACACACACAGAGGTTTTCAGGAAATTCTCTCTTTGGAATTGAAACGCGCGGAAGAAAAAAATTCCGAACTTTCAATCATAATGCTTGACGTAAACAACATCTCAAAAATTAACAGAGAATTGGGACACGCAAAAGGTGATGAAGTTATCAAACTTCTTGCCGAAAAGGTTAAACAAAATATAAAAAGTACCGATAAAGCAGGACGCTATGGCGGTGATGAGATTGCAATAATTCTTCCCGACACAAACACTGCTGATGCAAAATATTTGGCTGAATATATAACATATTGCCTTTCCTGTTGTTTTGTTGATGATGTCGGACCTGTCAAGGTTTCTGTCGGAATTACCACATTTCCCGAAGCAAGCCGTGATCAGGAAAAACTGCTTATCCTTGCGGAGCAGGCAATGTATATTTCGCAGGCAAAAGGCTACAAAGAAGGCATGTCGGCTATCGTAAGTTCTTCGGATATCAATTTCTGGGCTGACGATTCTCTCAATTCGTTTGCGGAAGTTATCGCAAAACGTCACGCGCAGCTTGGTATAGATTTTGAAGAAGAACTTGTCCACAAATTTAATAACGAAAAAATTATTTCGCAAAACCACCTGATGGAACTTGCAAATTCGCTTGCGGGTGCAATAGATGCAAAAGATCCTTATACAAAAGGTCATTCGACATCTGTATCAAGGTATTCTGAGGCATTGGCGCGTGCAATTAATTTACCTGAAGATGAAGTTCAAAAGATAAAATTGGGCGCACTTCTTCATGACGTCGGCAAAATCGGTATTCCCGAAAACGTATTGAAAAAACCGGATAAACTCTCTAATGAAGAATGGGAAATTATGAAACAACACCCCGTAATCGGTGCCGAAAAAGTGCTTGCGCCTAATGAAGCGCTCAGAGAGCTTATTCCGATGGTTAAATATCATCACGAGCATTTGGACGGAACGGGTTATCCCGAAAAATTGAAGGGTGATGAAATTCCGCTTGCGGCAAGAATTATTGCGGTAGCTGACACATATCATGCACTGATTTCCGATAGACCTTACAGAAAGGGAATGAGCGTGGAACGTGCCTGTGAAATTCTCAAAGAAGGTGCGGGTAAACAGTGGGACAGCGATTTAATCCGCCAATTCATAACAATCGCTCCGTCATTGTCTACAAGCATATAAACTGCTAATTGCAAAAAATGAAATTTGTGTAATAATTGGTCTTTGTATGAAAAAGATAAAAAAGATATTAATAATTTCAAGTTTATTAGCTGAATTAATTGTTTTTATTTTTTTAAGTTATGTAATGTTTATGGGAATTTTGTCAATTTCACTATTTTTACCTAATTTAGATGATATTTTTATGTATGGGATATCGAATGAACTATCTTTTATAATGCAGTTAATATTTATTTTTATATTGCAGTATTTTATGATTATTTTTGCGATAATTCATACTTATATATTGTTAGATAAGCAACATCTTGAAAAATCGGATTATTTAAAAGCATTCATTCCTGTAATATTAATATGTTTGTTGAATTGTATATATATAATAAATAAGACTCTATAATATATACTATCGATTAATTGCAAAAAATAAAATTTGTGAGATAATCTGTTTTGATATGAAAAAGAAAATTTTTATATATTCTTATGTTATTGCAATGTATCTTTTGATTGCTTGGTGGATTTTATGCATAATGTGTTATTCTTTTTTATTTCTACCGTACAATATTGATAGGGGTTATTCTAATATATATAAAGAAATTTTTTCTATTATTTTTGACTGTTTTATTATGTATTTTTGTTACAAATCAAGTAAAAAAATGAAAAATTTATTAAATAAACCAACTGCAACAAAAAAAGATTATTTGGTTGCAGTTGGTTATTTTATATTTTCATTATTAAGTTTTTTATTTATATATAGATTAAATATACTTCAACTCAAATAACCATAACAGCCATTGATATAAAGTAATTTCAACAAGTATAAGAGTATAATACTCTCTTATTATACCTGCTTCTTCTGTTACTCTTGCAATTTGGACTCTCCAATCGGGGTCATTTTTGTTGAAATCATAAGTATCAAGAATTATTAATTCAATATTCCCGTTTTTGTTTATATGCGAGTAAATAATATCCGCATGACCGAGTGAGGTTGCCAAATCGCTATTACTGCCAAAATATTTACTACCGTTAACGGTTTTACCTTTCAGATATTTTCCAATATATTTTTTAGTGAAATTTTTTATTTCATCTGATTTGGAAAGCAGTTGAGATATTTGACTTTCAGGTTTAAACACCACACCTAAAGTATCGGAGTATCCAAATTGTTCTTTAAGTTTGTCAGATACAATTTTTTGCGAAAACATCTGCACGAAAACATTGATAGACTAATGGCTGATATTTCCCTCTTGCATAATTTCAAAAAAAATTGTATAATCAGAAGGAAGGGTTAATCTCTTTAGGTACCATTTAGAATTTAGGAGAAAACAGATGTTCGAAGATGAAAAACTTGTATGTGAAGATTGTGGAGCAGAATTCGTTTTCACAGCAGGTGAACAGGAATTTTACGCAGAAAAAGGGTTGGTAAACAAACCCAAAAGATGTCCCGAATGCAGAAAAAAACGCAGAAGCAACAACAGAAAACACAGAAAAATGTATGAAGCTGTCTGCTCAAAATGCGGGGCGCAGACTCAGGTACCTTTCAAACCTATTCCGGGTAAAGAAGTATTTTGCAAAGAATGTTTTACAAATAAAGAACAGGAATAAAAAAACAGGCTAAAAGCCTGTTTTTTTATACACCTATACAGTTGTTTAAGTACTCTATCGTACTTATTTTTTCGTCATAAAGATATTTTATAAAATTCAAATACGCAACATTGAATGATGTTATAACAAGATTTATCTCAAATCCGTCCGTACAAAAAGGTTCATAGTCGTAAACAACGTAGTTGTTGTATTTGCTTTTCCACTCTTTTCTTTCGACACGGCTGTTGTTTTCTTCTACAATATCTTCAAGCCACGATAAAATATCTTTATTTACGTTTTTCATTTCCAAACGGTTGTACTTATCGCCGTCACGGCAATCAATTAACATAATCATTACTCCTATGCTAATTTTAAACGCACCGACTCTCAAAATAATCCCCTCTAAGTATAAGGTTTAAATAGTAAAATACGGTTATTTTATTCAGTGATATTTTTTTCAATAACGCTTGGAGTTGATGAAACAATCAAAAGTTCCAGATATTTATCGTTATCTTTTTTAATTTTTTCGGCAATGGATTTTATTTCCGAATTAGTTTTAAAGAAATATTTTGAAGCATATTTTGTGACAATCATTCCTTTTTTCGGATTTTTTTCAAATTTGTATACATCATATTCAAAAAATTTTTTTGAATTTTCCGAACCGTTCACCAAAAAACTCATTACCGCTTTATCTGTTTTTTTATTTTCAACAAGTTTTAAAAGTATGCTGTTATCGGTATTTTCAACAATTTTGTCAAAATTTTGGGCAAATTTTATCGGATTACCTTCTTTAGGATAAGAATAAATACCAATCATCTTTGTCCACAAAGCGACATTTTCTCCCGCCTTAAAATATTCGTTTCCCCAGCCGTTTGTTTGCGGGGCAAGCGCACTGAATTTCAGTTTGTAGGCTTCATTATCAAAGTGAATTTCTTCCGACATAACAACCGCCTGCGAACAAAATAGCGCAAAAATCATTAATAAAAATTTTTTCATACAAAAATTAAAACTCAACTAAAAAAATTTTTAATCGTTCAAGCGGGCAATATAAAAGCCCGAGTTTTCTCGGGCTTTATCATTAATGTAAAAATCTTATATAAACATATACGGAGCTTATCACAAGTGAAATTATCATTGTCACAAACCCGTATTTCAAAAATTGCATAAATTTAATCGGGTGTCCGTGGTGGGCTGAAGTTTCCGAAACAATTACGTTTGCGGCAGCACCGATTATTGTCATGTTTCCGCCAAGACAAGCTCCGAGCGACAAACACCACCACAAGGGGAAGGTGTAATCCGCACCCATTGTTTTTTCGATTTCCAAAAGCATTGGAGTCATTGTTGCGGTATAAGGGATATTATCAATTATACCTGAAATAAATCCTGATGCCCAAAGTATAATCATTGCGGTTGCCTCTTGCGAACCTTTAGTTACGGCTAAAATCCATTTTGCCATAAGCGCAATTCCGCCTGACGCCTCCAAACCGCCGATTATGATGAACAAACCTATAAAGAAGAATATTGTGTTCCATTCAACGTCGCCCAAAATATCTTTCGGTTTTTCAAACAATAAAAGAAAACTTGCACCCAACATTGCGGTAACACAAGTTTCAATATGCGTAATGTCATGCAATACAAATCCTAAGATTACAAGTCCCAAAACGATTGCACTTCTAATCATTAAAGGATAATCCGTTATTGTTTTTGAGTTATCAAGATTTGCAACTGCAGCCATTTTTTCGGGAGCAGCTTTTAGAGATTTTCTGAAAATAAATGTCATTAAACCGACAATTATCATAAGTATAACAAGAACAACACCCGTCAATTCGTTTAAGAAATCCATAAAAGAAAGTCCTGCGGCACTGCCTATTATAATATTCGGAGGATCACCGATAAGCGTAGCCGTTCCGCCGATATTTGATGATAAAATTTCCGTAATCAAAAACGGCAGCGGATTGATTTCCAACTGCTCTGCGATAAAGAAAGTTACGGGCATAATGAGGATTACCGTTGTAACATTATCCAAAAATGCCGAAGTTACTGCGGTAAACACTCCCAATGTAAAAAGTACAAGTTTCGGATGCCCTTTTGTAAGTTTCAAAAGTTCGTTCGCAATCCAGTTGAACATACCGCTACGTGTTGCAATGCTGACAATAATCATCATTGAAACGAGTAAGAAAATTACGTTAAAGTCAACAAAATTAATAAAATAGTGCGGGTTAATCGAGCCGTCAACAAGTTTTGTTTGGCTTACAAGTCCTAAAAGAATTGTAATTGCGGCACCGATTAGCGCGATTGTAACTTTTGGAATTTTTTCCAAAGCAATAAATACGTATGCAATCAGCAAAATTGACGCGGAAACCACGACCGCATTTGACTGCACTAACGTTAATAAGTGTTCCATTATTCTCTCCTTCTGCACTTTGGGGTAAGTGCATTACTATTCAAGTTTATCTTATCTTAAACAAAAATAATATACAAATTTTTTATAAACACTTAATCCGTTGTGTCAGAAGATAACCGTAAAATTTCATGATATAATAATTCTATGAAAATAGGAATTATAGGCTTAGGTTTAATCGGCGGGTCACTGTTTAAGGATTTAAAAAAAGATTTTGACGTAATTGCGGTTTCTAAATCTCAAAGCGGTGAAAATATTTTTAAATCTTATGATGTTTTGAAGGACAGAGATTTAATTTTTGTTTGCGCTCCCATGAACAAAACTCTTGCCGTTCTTGATGAGTTGGACAAAATTCTTTTGCCTTCAACCATTGTCACAGATGTTTGCAGCCTTAAAGAATTTGTCTGCAATAAAAAATACAACTACAAATTTATACCTTCGCACCCGATGGCGGGAACGGAACACAAAGGGTTTGAAAACTCGTTTGAAGGACTGTTTAAAGGAGCAAAATGGGTTATTATCGGAGAAAAATCCGACAATATTTTAACCGAAGTTATCAAATATCTTGGGGCAGCTCCTATTTTTACCGATGCAAAATCTCATGATGAGGCGGCAGCAATGATTTCGCACATGCCTATGGTTATTGCGCAAGCCTTAATGTTAACGGCAAAAGACAATCCGCTTGCGCTCGAAATTGCCTCGAGCGGGTTTCGTGACATGACGCGTCTTGCACTGTCTAACGAAGAAATGGCATGCGATATGGTTTCAATGAACCATAAGAACATTGAAAAAGCTATTCTGAAACTTTATAAATCGGTTGGAGAACTTACATCAGGCAACTATCCCGAAAAAATTTCCGAATTAAAGAAACTTCGCGCAAAAATGTTTTTAAAGTGAGTGGAGTGAGTAAAGTTGTATAAGGAATTAATGTTATAATTCACATTACTCACTTCACTCACCTAACTCACTTCATTATAAGTTTTGAAATGTACTTTGCAAACTTCGCGCAATCTTTCTTTGCCGTATTTTTTGATAAATTCCGAGGCATTTTGTTTGACAAGTGAAGAACAGCCTTTTTGGAATTTTATTCCGTAAGTCGTTTCCATTTCGTTCATTTTTTGAACAAAAGTCGCGCGCGCAAGAACTGATGCGGCAGCTACCGCAATATCGCTTTCTGCCTTACACATTTGCTCAAGTCTGATACTTCTTCCGTTTTTCATTAATGCGGATTTAATAAGACTTTCATCTCCGAATTTATCGGAAAGCGCATATTCGCAATGTTCTTTTTCCAACACATTTTCAATAGCCCTTGCATGCCCCCAGGCAAGAAGTTTGTTTAGGTTTTTCATGTTGTTGTAAAGTTCGTTATATTTGGAATTTGAAATTGCAATAATCGAATGCGGGGCATTCTTTTTTATTTCAATCGCAAGCGAAAGCATTTTTTTGTCGGATAGTTTTTTACTGTCCTTAATCCCCAAATCAAGAAAATACTTTGCATTTTTTTCATCAACCATAACCCCCGCAATTACAAGCGGGCCGAAAAAATCCCCTTTCCCAGACTCGTCCGTTCCGATATGCGTAGTATATTCAGTCATTATTTCTCCTTTAGTGTAAACTTTCGGGTACTGCCATGGGTACGGGAATCGGTGCCGAAGCAGGTTTTGGTGTAGGTGCGGATTGAACCGGTTTTGGCGCGGCCTGTTGTTGCACGGGTTGTTTTTGCGTTTCCGTTTTATTACTGTTTATGAGGTTAGAAACCTGTTTTGAAATTTCTTCGGGAGTCATATTATCTGTTTCATCAAGATTTAACGGTTTTTCCTGCTTGGTTTCTTCGGTTGTTTCCTCATCATCACCGATAACTTTGCTGTCCTGTCCGTAAGGTACAAGTTGAATTTCGGGATAATTAAAATCAGCATTTCCGTAAGGTTCTGTCGCAACTTTCATAACATCTTTCCAAATCAATGCGGGAACGGTACCGCCCTGAATTGATTTGTTCATAACCGTATTGTCGTCATTTCCGACCCAGACACCCGTTACAATGTTCGGAGTATAACCCATAAAATATGCGTCTTTGTTGTCGTCTGTCGTACCTGTTTTACCCGCAGCGGGTTTGCCGATATTTGCCGCGCGTCCCGTTCCGCTTGCAACAACGGTTTTCATCATCGCGGTCATTTCCGCAGCGGTATTTGTGCTTAATTGATGCGAAATCTTGGTTTTTGGAGCTCTGTAAACCACTTTTCCGCGCGAAGTTTCCACCCTTTCAACCGCATAAGGCTGAACGACAAATCCTCCGTTTGCAAAAGCTCCGTAAGCCCTTGTAAATTCAAACAATTTAACTCCGTTAGAACCCAAAGCAATCGTATAATCATATTCAAGCGGAGTTTCTATACCCAAAACTCTTGCAATTTGAATAACCGAACGAATACCGACTTCTTTAATCATTCTTGCTGCACAAACGTTTGACGATACCATTAAGGCTGTGTATACGGGGATTTTTCCTCTGTATTTGTTTCCGTAGTTGTGAGGCGACCATTGACCGATTGTAATCGGTCTGTCCTCAATAATGTCGTTTGGTGTAATCCCTTTTTCCATTGCGGCTGCATAAACAATCGGTTTGAATGACGAACCGGGGGGTCTTACCGCCTGTGTAACCCTGTCATATTGGCTCTTTTCGTAATCCTTTCCGCCTGAATAAACAAGGATTTTACCGTCAATCGGGCTGAACGAGAAAACTGCCGCCTGATTTTTACTGCCCGTCAATCCCCAGTTTTTGAGATTACGAGGAATTGCCTCGTTTGCGGCTTTTTGAGCTTTATAATCAAGAGTTGTAATTACTTTATAACCGCCCTGCGAAATCTCAGTTTCGTCAAAGCCTAATTTTTCAAGTTCCTTCATTACGTAATCGCAAAAATACGGAGCTTTGTTTGTCGTGTAATACTGCGGTACTTTGGCAAGTTTGACTTTGTCTTCTTTGGCTTTGTTGTACTCGTCTTTCGTTATGTAGCGCATTTTATACATTCTCAAAAGCACCTGATTACGTCTTTTTATTGCCAAATCCATGTTGTTAAACGGGTTGTAAACCGAAGGAGCCTGGGGCAATCCCGCAATCAAAGCCAACTCTGAAAGCGAACAATCCTTCAGATGTTTGTCAAAGTATATCTGAGCTGCGCCCTCAACCCCGTATGCACCCGCACCTAAATAGACATTATTCATATACATTTCAAGGATTTGATCTTTTGAAATAGTTTTTTCAATCCTTGCGGCAATAAAAAGTTCTTTCAGCTTTCTGTCAAAAGTTCTTTCGTTGTTGAGGAACAAAACTCTTGCTAACTGTTGAGTCAAAGTACTTGCACCTTGTACAACCCTGCCCGCAACAACGTTTTGAATGGTTGAACGCACCAAACCCGTCAAATCATAACCGTGATGGCGGTAAAAGTTTTTGTCCTCCGTTGCGATTAGTGCTTTTTTCAAGTTATCGGGAATATTTTTTAGTTCGACTTTTTCATAAGTATAAGCGGTAAAAGTCTTAATTACTTCGTTGTCAGAGGAATAAATTTTTGTAACTATATTAGGCTTAAACTGCTCAAGATTGTTTATTGGCGGAAGTGATGACAGGTAAAGCTCCAAAGATGCCACACCCGCAAGAACGCAAGCTCCGCCCAAAATTGTAATAAATTTTACCGTAGCCCAAAATCCGCCGTTTTTCTTATTTTTAGCGGAAATATTTTTCTTAGGCTCTTTTAAATTGTTTCTGTTTACGTAATATCTTGCCATAAATTATCCCTCGTCAACTTATTTTATTATAAAATATATATTATGGCAAATATGTTAGATTTTTTGTTTGTAATAATCAATGAGATAAGGTCGTATTTTGTACCCGAACGGGTTATTTATAAGGTTGAAGGGGAATGCAAAAAATGCGGAAAGTGTTGTAACTATATGTACAGTTATGATACTTATACCGAAAAAGAATTTAAGATAATGCAATTTTTGTTTCCCGCTTATAAGAGATTTTATATAAAAGGTAAAGACGAAAACGGAAACTTGATTTTTGCCTGCAAGCTCGTTACAAAAGAGGGGTTATGTTCGGATTATGCTCACAGGTTGCAGATGTGTCGAAAATATCCCGTAAAGAAATTGGCATTTCCCGCAAAACTTCACGAAGGCTGCGGATACAGGGTTGTGAATAAAAATTTTGAAGATTATTTGAGGTAATTAATTTTAATTTGTTATCCTGAGTGCAAGCGAAGGATCTCATAAAATTTATAATTATTAAAGACACTAATACACGACGGCGCGGATAATTTTGTAGATTTCACGCACTTTTTCGGGGTTTCCCGATAACATTTTGTTAATTTCGGAGATAAGTTCCGTATGCTCCTTTTGATGCCCAAAGTCAAAAAGTTCGTTCGGCTCAACCTCAAGAGCGGTGATAATTCTTCCGAGAGTTTCCGCCGAACAGAAATGATTGCCCGTTTCAATATAGCTGAGCGTATTTTGAGCTAAATCTATCATTTCGGCAAATTGCTCCTGTGACAACCCTTTTTGTTTTCTAATTTCCTTTATTCTTTTCCCTATCTTTTTCTTTAAATCCATCTCAGCCTCTTTATCATAATAAATCATAAATTGTTAAAAATAATGATAAAATATTGGTTCTAATCTTGCATTATATCACAATTAGTGATATAATAATATTGTTACTACAAAAATATTGATAAATGCGGAGGTTTATTAATGAAAAGATTTACAAAGAGAGGTTTTATAAAATTAATCCCCTCGCCCCAACGGGGAGAGGGAGCATTTGTAGGCGGAGCCGTACAAATGCGGGTGAGGGGTTCAATCATACCTGATAAGAACTTT
>CADBNI010000032.1 GCA_902795965.1 uncultured bacterium | reverse complement strand
TGTTCGTTGATTTTGGTTCAAACTTAGAGTATCTACGTGCGTAGCACTTGAGCCGTACAAATTATTAGCGAACGAAGTTTTTTCTGCTATGTTTGTTGACTTTAGTTTAGACTTAATGTACCTACGTGCGTAGCACTCGGGAGCTTCTTTGATTACTTTCTTGTCGGTTACAAGAGAGTAACTGCGGGGTACAGGGGCTACATAAGCCCCAAAAATAAAATTTATTATACAGTCCAGTTTGGATTTCCGTCTGCGACTTCCAAGAAATCTTTCATTCTTTGTGCAATATCTTTTCGTTCTGATTTGTTGGGAAAAATATTAATTTTTGAGGGATCGTCCTCTGTCATTGCATCTAACTTCTCAACAGTTTCTTTAAAAGTGGTAAAATCTACAATCTTCATAAAATATCTCTCTCAAATATAAAAAGATTTTTATGAACACTCGATTTCACAAAATTGAATTTTGTTTACAAAAGTTTATAGTTTACCAGGGATAATCTTTAGTTATTTTCCAACTATCCTCAATAATTTTTTGAGCGCAGCTATAACCTACCTTACCTTTTTTGCAAGAAGAAAAATCGTCAACGGGGTATGGTATTACACCTTTGAACGGAACTACTTGTAAATAAAAAACATCTTTTCCTAATTGATTAGGTCTTTTATAACCGTTTATATCAACGGCAATCGTTCTAAATTTAGAACCATCTGTCGGATAATAGGCATCTATGATTAAGAACACACCGTCAGATAAAATCACCGCATAAGATACGTTATTACCGATACATCCTCCAGCTTGTCCTCCATTCAAGTATCTGTATGTGATATTTCCTTTTTCTTTAAGCGATTGAAATTCTAATTCCTCATTTATTTTTAAATATTTTTTCAAATATTTTTCAAAAAAGATTTTTGGAGAATCCGTATAATCCCAATATTCGGCATTATCATTATCAAGTTCGGACTGCTTTACGGCTTGAGAAAGCACCGTATAAACTTTTTTCAGTTGATTTACGGTAACTTGTTTTTGATAGTGCGCAATCAGCGTTGGCATAGTAATTGCCGCAACCACACCTATTATGCCGAGTGTAATCAAAACTTCCGCTAAAGTAAAACCTTTTTTCATATATAGCACCTTTCTTAATTATTTTAATACCTATGTTTATATATTTTATTTTAACATATAAATATATAAATTTCAATACCTTAATTTTAAAATTTTACATATACAATTATAATTTTATTGAGGTAGTTATGAAATTAAATCCTGATGAACCGTTTTATCAAATCAGCCAAGCGGCAAAACTAATCGGAATTACGAGCGACAGATTGCGTACTTACGAGGAAGAAGGGCTGATAAAACCTTTTCGCACAAAAAATACAAAAGACGGTAAAAGACTTTTTAGCGAAAATGATATTAAATGGTTATCAATGATTAGAGATTTGATAAAGTTAGGTGTTTCAATCCCTGCAATAAGGATTTTATTAAAATCTGATTTACCCGAAAAATCTTTTTCACAAGAGAAAGATATACAAATTGTTGAGCTGATACAAAAACTCAAAAAACATAGCGGTTATAGAGTAACACAAGATGCATAACTTTATTTATCAGCAATAAAAAAATCTTTTCCGAGTTCATTTTCAAGTTGTTTAATAATTTCGGATAATGGCATTTCAAGAGCTTCTGCTATACGCCAAAGCATTGTAATTTTTGCCTCAATTTGACCGTTTTCTATTCTGCTCAAATTTCCGGGATTTAAGTCATACTCATACGCAAAAGTGTTAAGCGATATCGTATCTTTCTTAAACCTTGCATTACGTATAATTTTCCCTAAAGTATTAACCAAATGTAAAGTTTTTTCATTTTTGTATTGCATATATAAAATTGTACAGGTTATAATAAAATTGGTATTTTATGTATAAAACAGTGGAGCGAAAATTATGGATATCCTTATTATTGAAAAAGTTATTAAGAGTAGGCTTATTGACAGCAAGAGGAACAAAGGGCAGAAAATCAGGTTATCGCTAAATAAACCCCTCTCCCGAATTTGTAAGTTCGCCAAAGGCTCACTAACAAATTCTTCCCTCTCCCCGTTGGGGCGAGATAGTAAATTCGGTTTTACACTTGCTGAAGTTTTGATTACACTCGGCATAATAGGTGTGGTTGCGGCAATTACTATGCCAACACTGATTGCACACTACCAAAAACAAGCAACGGTTACAAAATTAAAACAGGCATACTCGCTATTGTATAACGCGGTACGAATGGCGGAAATTGACCACGGTGACGTGACCGAATGGGATATTCCCATAGTAAGCAATTATGAAAGCGAAGCCGCGTGGGTAAAAAAATATATTACACCATATCTGAAATCAACAGAACCGGAGATTTGCGAAAGCGGACGCGATGCCTGTATATATCTTGCAAACGGTACTGAAATCGGATTTTGGGCTGCAGATTCTAATGCTATGATTATGCACGTATTCGTAACACTTAGCGGAACAAAAAATAAATTGGGTGGCAAAAATAACTTTGTTTTTCTTATAGGAAATAAACACAATGATTCATATATGTATCGTAATGGTAAAAATCCGGATATGATAAAAGTAAGACCTTACGATTTTTGTAGCTATCCGGGTGTTGTTTCCTGTGATATGGAAGAAAGAACTTTTTGGAAAACAGGTTGCAGTGCCTCAGACCCTGTACAATGTGCGGGTTTAATTATGTATGACGGTTGGAAAATCGCACCTGATTACCCGATAAAATTCTAAAACCTGTAAGGAGAGGCGGTGAGCATATCCGTAAGAGTTACACGTATTGTCGTGCCGTCGGGGATTTCGATTTCTTCACCCCTCTGCATTGCGCCGTGAATACCACCGCCCAACGCTCCTATTCCGCCATATATAAGCATGTTTCTGCCCCAATCATGACCGCCGCCCATTGCGGTAAAAGCCGCTCCCAAAAGCATACTGCCCAAAGTTCCGACAACAACGTCACGAGTCATCTTAACCGCGCGTTCGCTTTTTGATTTTAAAACAATTTTTTTCGTAGAAATTTGCAACATATTACCGTCAGGTGTCAAAATTTGATTAAAACTCAATTCAACTGCCCCGCTACCGTAAGCATAACCTGCGTTTTGCGCATCTGTTGCCGTTCCGTAAACCAAACTCCCCGCAGGCGCAATAACCTGACCGTTATAAATCAAATCCTCGGTCAATCTTACGGTCAATCTGTCATTTTTTGCCATACTGCCCGAACTTATCCCCGAATCAAACGTAACATCAAACGAAGTTCCCGCGGGAACTTTCACAACCGCACCGTAAAATCTGTCCTGCACAACGGGCTGCAAGGGTTGAGAAATCGGCATAAGCTGCTCTTGTGATGGCTGTTCCGGCTGAGCATAATTATCTATCAAAAGATTTTCCGAAGGAATGTAATTTGTACGATTTTCTTCTTCAGTTTTGATTTCTCTTTTATATCTTGCTTTTGAGTAATCTTTTTGCCCCTGCAAAGACTGCTGACGGTCAAATTCCGCCTGAGCCTCGTCACTAAAGTCGTATTCATAAGCAAATACGGGCATACTCAAAAAACAAATACTTATTAAAAGAGAGATAAACTTTTTCATTCCGATAACATTATATAATATGATTGAAATTTTACAATATACTTGTTATAATTATTTTCAAAAGAGGGGAAACTTATGGAAAAGATATTTGAAATTTTGGCGGTAGTTCTGAGCGCATATATTATCGGCTCAATACCGACAGGCTATATCATCGTAAAAACGTTTACGGGACAAGACATCAGAACAATCGGTTCGGGTTCAACCGGAGCAACAAACGTAAAAAGAGTTATGGGCAAAAAGTGGTTTTTTATAACTTTACTTTTGGACGCATTCAAAGGAGCTTTGCCCGTAATTTTGGCATCATATTTTGCAAAAACATTCACGGAAATAGGGCTTTTGCCCGTATTGGCAGCAGTTGCGGTAATTTTAGGACACAGTAAATCAATATTTTTAAAATTTACCGGCGGAAAATCCGTTGCTTCGGGAGTAGGAACAATACTTGCCTTGAATTGGCAGGCGGGCTTGGTTATAGCCGTAATTTGGGCAACGGTAACATTTTTTACAAGATATGTTTCGGTCGGGTCTATCGTAGCATTAGGTTTGTCACCGTTTTTGATGTACGCATTCGGCGCGCCTTTGGCTTACGTGTGGTATTGCGCACTCGGTGCGTTATATATAATATGGCTTCACAGAACAAATATTCAAAGACTTATTAAAGGCGAAGAAAATAAGGTAAGGTAAATTTATATTTGCAGGACTTATGCCGTCCTGCTTTATTTATAATATTTTTCTTTTTAATTCGACCGCTTTCTTTGTTCGGGCAAAGAAAGCGGTCAGAAAGAAACCCGCAGGCTGATGCTACGTTCATAAAACATTGTAATGCTCCACCTGAGGCGGAATAACTCGCTATGCTCAGACAAATTCCGCCTTGTTGTTGTGTCGCAAACAATGTTTAATTCACTGCGCAAAGCCTGTTTTTTTATTTTGTGCCAAAGGCACATGATACTTCTTATAATCACCACTTAACGAAACAGCAATAGAGCGTGCATTGTTTGAGCGTAGCGAGTTTGCACGCTCACGGGTGAGTTTAGTGGTGATTAAACGGTTATGGCGCGGTTTTTCTTTCTTATCCAATATTCTTTCTTTTTGCCTCGCCCAAAAATCAAAAAGAAAGAATATTGGTGCGGGGTGCGGGGTGTGGGGGCGCAAAGCCCCCACAGTCACATTAAAAAATAATAATTATAAATATAAAAGCAGGGGTGCAGGAACTGCATAAGCCCAGCAATTAAATTTTATAAATTTTATTTTCAAACTTGACATACCTGTCAAAAATCGTCATAATAGTTATGATAAGGAGTTTAGATATGAAAGAGGAATACACAAACCACCAACGCCGTTGGTACGACAAAGACCCTGTTCTTTCTCAGGCGGTTCACACATTGGAAAAATCCGATGACGAAACTCAAATTAAAATAGCTTTGAATTTGATTAAAATTATTATTGAACACAATATTGAAGATGAAAAATTTGAAGCGGTTGAAGATATTATCAACGCTGTCGGTTCAGGGCTTGACGACAACAGAAAAGGACGCTGGTACGATATTGATACAACTTTAAGAACTGCTATGAATATGCTTCAAAATTGTCCCTCAACAACTCAACACATTATTGCAAAAGAAATGGCTAAGATGGTTGTTGACGAAATCAAAAAAGAAGAAGAAATTGACGACTAAAGCGCAATGGTTCTCAATATCATATAATATCTGTAATTACCCCAATAAATTACGATTGAGATAAAATTGTTATCCAAATCCGTAGCTTCAAGATAGGTGTTTGGAGCGGGTTTGCGTTGGGATGATTTTACGTGTTTTCCGACAAAATCGTAAAATTTTATGTGGAATTTTTGTGACGGAGTAAGTTTGGGCTTCGGCAAATTTTCGTCATAAAATCCCATAGGCACCATTTCTCTGTTATATGCGGGAATAATGTATCTTATGCGCCCAGCTTCCTTAAACAAAATGTACCAACTGCCTTTATGTTCTCTCGGGGTCAAAAGATAATACCCCGGTTCGATTGTTGTTTTTTTGAAATACAGAGGAGATGTAAGCCTGAAAAGCGGATACGGTGACCAAGAAGTATTTTGAGTGTCATACATTTCCCCCGGATCAATATCGTGTACATAAGAAAAATCCGCAGGTTCCAAATCCCTGTATACCTGTTCAAGACTGCTTTCTTCCGCAAAGACGGAAGTCGCAAACAATGACAAAACCAAAATCAAAATAATCTTTTTCATAACTTATATTTTAAGGATAAAGTTGAAAAAAGCAAGTGTTTTTGATAAATTTGATTTAGGAGAAAAATTATGATTAGCGGACCTTTTTTAGACAGAAATTGGATGGGGCAGAATGAGGATTATGACTCGTCAGATATTGTAATGCTCGGATTACCTTTTGACGGAACGGTTTCTTACAGACCGGGTTCGCGCTTTGCTCCGGAACAAATACGGCTTGCAAGCTGGGGATTGGAAGATTATTCTCCGCGTTTTGACAGGCATTTGCAGGACGTAAATTTTCATGATGTCGGAGATTTGGAATTTTCGTTAGGCAATACTAATGCTTCACTTGATTTGATTGAAAAAAATGTGGAAGAAATTTATAAAGACGGCAAAAGAGTTTTTGGTATCGGGGGCGAACATCTTGTTACGCTACCCGAAATTAAAGCGGTTTCAAAGTTTTATAAAGACCTTGCAATAGTTCATTTTGATGCACATACGGATTTGAGGGAAGACTATTTGGGCGAAAGAATGTCGCATTCTGCCGTAATAAGGCATTCGTCAAAAATTGTCGGTGCGGAAAATATTAAACAAATAGGAATACGTTCGGGTTTGAAAGAAGAATGGGAGTTTATGAAAAAGTATAATACCCTATGCCATAAATATTCCGATTTGGATTGTTTGAAAAGCAAACCGATATTTGTAACGGTAGATTTGGATTGCCTTGATCCTTCGGTTATGCCCGGAACGGGAACTCCCGAAGGCGGAGGAATGCAGTTTAACGAGCTTGTCGATTGGTTTGAATATTTGAAAGATTTTGATATTGTCGGTGCTGATGTTGTGGAATTAGCACCCGATTATGATGCCTCGGGAGTTTCAACCGCAGTTGCGACAAAAGTTATCAGAGAATTGTTGATGGTGATGTAAAATGGTTTTAGAAAGAATAAATTTTTTAAAAGATGAAATAAATAAGGCAAATTACAAGTATTATGTTGAAGATAACCCTTTCATAAGCGACTTTGAATACGACAAAATGTTTGCGGAACTCAAAGAGTTGGAAAGACAAAATCCCCTACTTATTACACCCGACAGCCCGACTCAACGCGTTGGCTCAATCAGCGAAAAATTTTTTCCCTACAAACACAAATACAGACTGTACAGTCTTGATAATACCTATAACTACGAAGATTTATCCGATTGGTACAATAAAATTACAAAAGAATTTGGAGAACAGGAACTTGTTTGCGAACTCAAAATTGACGGGCTTGCAATCGCTCTGACTTATGAAAACGGGATTTTTGTCCGCGGAGTCACCCGCGGTGACGGGATTACGGGTGAGGACATAACAAATAACCTTAAAACCATAAAAGCAATCCCTCTAAAACTATTTAAACCCGTAAGCGTTGAAGTTCGCGGTGAAATTTACATGCCAAAAACTTCGTTTGAAAAACTCAACGAAGAAAATCTCAAAAACGGCGAAAAACCTTTTGCCAATCCCCGAAATGCCGCAGCAGGCTCTTTAAGACAGTTAGACAGCTCTGTTACGGCAAAGAGAGATTTATCAATGTTTTGCTATACGGCAATATTGGAAGCCGGACGAAACACGGAAATTAAGCTGGTTCAACAGAATCAACTGTTTGATAATACCCATACCTCCATACCTCAAGACCTCCATACATCTTTCAAAACCCACTACGACAGTATCATGTACCTTAAAGAGCTTGGATTTAAAGTCAATCCTAATATAAGACTTTGCAAAAACGCTCAAGATGCAATCAATTACTGCAAAGAGTGGGACGAAAAGAGATTTGAACTGAATTATGCAACGGACGGAGTTGTTATTAAAGTAAATAACCTCGCAGTTCAGGAGGAAATGGGATTTACCTCCCGCGCCCCAAAATGGGCAACCGCATTCAAATTTCCGCCCGAAGAAGTGACGACAACCCTTTTGGATATTGAAGAAGGAGTCGGCAAAACAGGTGCAATTACACCCGTTGCAATATTAGAACCCGTTCAATTAGGCGGAAGTACCGTTGCAAGGGCAAGTTTGCACAATTTTGACGAAATTAAACGACTTGATGTGAGAATAGGTGACAGAGTTTATATCAAAAAAGCTGCGGAAATTATTCCGAAAGTCGTTAAAGTAATTGATGATGAGGAACATTACAACCGACCCGCATACAATCCGCCCGAATTTTGTCCGTCATGTAATGCAAAATTGAATATTCACGAAGGCGAAGTAAATCTCTATTGCGACAACCCCGATTGTCCAGAAAAGCAGCGTGCAAGAATTGAATTTTGGGTTTCAAAAGATGCAATGGATATTGATAATGTCGGACCTTCAATCATTGAACAACTTTATATTAAAGGGTTTATAAAAAATGCGATTGACTTATATAAATTAAATATGCAGGATTTTATGCAGCTTGATTTGGTAAAAGAAAAATCAGCTTTTAATATGTATAACGCAATTCAGGAAAGCAAAACCCGACCTTTATCAAGGCTTTTGACAGCGTTTTCAATAAAAAACGTAGGCAAAGAAACCGCAGGATTGTTGGCGGGAGAGTACGGAACGCTTGAAAATCTTATGAACGCTTCCGAAGAAAGCCTCTCAAATATTGAGGGAGTAGGCGCAATTATTGCTCATGACGTTTATGAATTTTTTAGAAACGAAAAAAATCTTAAAATGCTTGAAGAATTGAAATCTTTGGGAGTTGAACCCGCTCCGCCGACCCAAAATATCTCGGATAAACTTAAAGGTTTAACTTTTGTTTTGACCGGAACGTTACAAAATATGACGAGAGATGAAGCATCTGAAATAATAAAACAATTAGGCGGAAAAACCTCGTCATCAGTGTCAAAGAACACTTCTTACGTTCTTGCGGGAGAAAATGCGGGGTCAAAATTGGATAAAGCACAAAAATTAGGTGTTATAATATTATCGGAAGATGATTTTGTCAAAATGACAGAAGGTTAAAAAATGAAAAGAAGAACAAGAATAATACAAATATCGGGATTAAGAGGAATTTTAACGGTAATTTTTATTGCAAGCTGTCTTGCTGCGGGATTTATAGCATTTCCTGCCATTGTTGCAATGAAACTTTGGAATTTTGCAGCGGCTTATTTCGCTTTGCCCGAAATAGGATTTGTTCAAGGGCTTATGCTATGGGCAATAATTGCAATTACGGGATTTATTTTGAACCAAAAACACAAGTATTTGGTCGCATACAGTCCCAAAAACGAACTGTCCGAAGACGAACTGAAAAAACTCATTGAGCGCATACAATATCAACGTACGCAAATGCTTAATCCTATGGTTTTGAAGTCAATGAAAAATATTGAAAAAGATAATGTTTCTACAAAAAATTCGGAAGAAGAAAAGGAGAATGTATGAAGAAATTTTTATTATCAGCACTTGTTTTGACAACAATTTTCGGGATTGCAAATGCTGCGACAACCGAAATCGAAAAAGGATATATTTCAATCAACACAACCGCCAATGCGGAAATTGTTCCTGATGTAGCGGAAGTCTCGATTGCAATTCAAACTTATGACAACAAATCAATGCAAAAGGCAACTTTGCAAAACAAAGAAATTTCGGAAAAAGTAATTGCTTCGTTGAAATCCATGATTAATACATCAAACGGCGATTATATCAAGACAGCAAACTTCAGCGCACAACCGATTTACAATTACAACGGAAACAAAAAGACTTTGGACAAATATCAGGTTTCCAACTCCGTAATTGTTCACACAAAATCAATCGACAAAGTCGGTTCAATGATTGACAGTTCGATTGCATTGGGCGCAACAAACGTAAACAATTTGACTTTCTCCGTATCAAGCTACGAAAACAAATGCAACGAACTTATCACTATAGCTTCAAACAGAGCAAAAGACAGAGCAAATGCGGCTTTAAAAACCGTTCCGTCAGGAATTGCCGGCATCAAATCAATGGATATAAGCTGCAGTGAGAATAATTACGTTCGTCCCCAATATCGTTTGATGAAATCGAACATGCTTATGGCAGCAGGTTCTGCCGATGCGGAAGCCGCACCTTCAACCACGATAGAACAGGGTGTGGTAAAGATTTATGCAAACGTAAATGCGGTTTATTACGTAAAATAATAAAATAATAAAAGAAAATTAACAACAAAAAGACCGATTATTCGGTCTTTTTGTATATATCGGTAAATTCAAGTCTGTAATTCAATATATCCGCAATAATTTTTGCCTCTTTAAGCGAAAGACTCTCTCTGTTTAACTTACCCAAAAGACTGTTATAAGTACATTCTTCACCGGTAATCTCGCCTAATTTCTCTGCTAATTTTTTTAGAGTTGTACCTCTTGATGCCGCAAGCATCTTTATTTGCATTTTTACATTCATGCTAAAAATTATATCCCATATTGACAAATTAGAAAAAATCTCATATACTAATATTCGTATTTGACTACTAATAATCAAATATAAATGTTAATATTTGAATATAATTAAAGGAAGGATTAAATTATGAGAAAAAACTGTGGATTTACTTTAGCGGAAGTCCTAATCATCCTCGGAATTATCGGTGTAGTTGCGGCTTTGACAATGCCGACTTTTATTGCAAATCATAAGAAAAAAGTTGTTGTAACACGTATGCAAAAATTTTATTCATCTATGAATCAAGCATTAAAACTTTCGGAAGTACAAAATAGCGAATATCAATATTGGGATGAAATTAGTCCGATAGGATATAATTCTGATATGATGTATAGCTGGTATCAAAGATATTTGGCTGATTATATAAAAAGTAATGATGTGGAAAAAACTGCTGACGGAATTTTGGTAGCAAATACCGACGGATCTGCTTTCGGATTATATAATTCAAGTTCTTCAAAAGTAATTCCTCATATCGTATTTTGTCCCGAATATAAAGGATGTAAGGAATTTTTAAAGTCTAATAACAACAAAATTGTAGGAGCTTTAGACGGCAAAAATACATTTTTGTTTTATATTGATGATGGTAAACTGAATTCTTACGGCTTATCTGCAAATTTAACACGAGAACAGGCAAAAGATAGCGGTGGAAAGCAGGCATGTTCTCAAACGCATAAACGTTATTGCGCTCTGCTTATACAAATGGACGGTTGGCAGATAGCTGATGATTATCCGGTAAGATTTTAATTGTAATATTTAAATTTTTACGCTATAATACTCTCATAAGAGAGGTGTTCTAATGAATAAAAGTCAATCTGCAGGAATGTACATAGTTTTGGCAATAGTTGTTCTGCTTTTTGTTTCGTCGGTATTTATGTCAAATCCGTCTACAAAAGTGGAAGAATTATCCTATTCAAATTTTTTGGAAAGATTGGATAAAGGCGAATTTACAAAAATAGAAAAAGCTGATGATTTCCTTATCGCAATCCCCGAAAAACAACCCGAAATTACCGATAAAAAACAGATTACACCAACAATGGACAATCCGTTCGGAGTTCCGCAAACCAAAGCTCCTGCTTTGAAATACAAAGTAATTACTCCGACATACGATCCCGATTTGATGAAAAGACTTGACAGCTCTAACGCGGAAATTCAAGTAACACGCGCTACGGAATCTTCAAAGAATTTTGCAAATCTTTTAGGATATCTTTTAATGCCGATATTATTCCTTGTTTTCCTTGCGGTAATGGCTAAAAGTATACAGGCAGGCGGAACTCAAGCTATGTCTTTCGGCAAAAGCAAAGCTAAAATGCTTGTCGACAGCAAAGTTAAAACAACCTTCAAAGATGTTGCAGGTATTGACGAAGAAAAGAAAGAACTTGAAGAAATCGTCGATTTCTTGAAAAACGGCGACAAATACATAAAATTAGGTGCAAGAATCCCGAAAGGCGTCCTCTTGGTAGGCCCTCCGGGAACGGGTAAAACATTAATGGCAAAAGCCGTTGCGGGCGAAGCGGGAGTTCCGTTCTTCTCAATCAGCGGTTCGGATTTTGTAGAAATGTTTGTCGGTGTCGGTGCAAGCCGTGTCAGAGATTTGTTTGAACAGGCAAAAAAACATCAACCCTGCATAATTTTCATAGACGAAATTGATGCCGTAGGTCGTCAGCGCGGAGCAGGACTCGGAGGCGGACATGACGAACGCGAACAAACTCTTAACCAACTGTTGGTTGAAATGGACGGGTTTGACGAAAATACAAACATTATCGTTATTGCGGCAACAAACCGCCCCGACATCTTGGACAACGCTCTTTTAAGACCCGGAAGATTTGACAGGCAAATTTATATTAACGCGCCTGACGTCAGAGGCAGAGAACAAATCTTAAAAGTTCATGCCAAAAATAAAAAACTAAATGATGAAGTTGATTTGAAAACCCTTGCAAAACGTACCCCCGGCTTTACGGGTGCAGATTTGCAAAACCTCTTAAACGAAGCCGCTCTCTTGGCTGCAAGAAACAACAAAGACCATATTTCAACGGAAGATATTGACAATTCAATCGACAGAGTAATCGCAGGTATCGAAAAAAGAAGCAAAGTCATGACGGACGAAGATAAAGAACTTACATCTTATCACGAAGTCGGACACGCTCTATTGGCAAGACTGTTGAATGACTCAGACGAATTGCACAAAGTATCTATTATCCCGCGCGGATATGCACTCGGTGTAACCTGGACAAAACCGAAAGATGAAAAAGTTCACACAAACAAAGCAAAACTTCTTGCTCAGATAACCGTATCATTAGGCGGTCGTGCCGCTGAAGAAATAGTTTACGGCAAAGACAGAATAAGCACGGGAGCATCACAAGATCTTATAAACGTAACAAATATCGCAAGAAAAATGGTTACAGCCTGGGGTATGTCCGAAAAATTGGGTAACATGGCTTACGGAAAAAATCAGGAAAACGTATTTATGGGCAGAGATTTTGGACACCAGAGAGATTATTCCGAACAGGTTGCCTTTGAAATTGACGAGGAAATGAAACGAATTGTTGATGAAAAATACGAAGAAGCCAAAAGACTCTTGAGCGAAAACAGAGATATGCTTGAAGCGGTTTCAAAAGAACTTTTGGACAAAGAAACCCTTGACGCTTCCGAATTTGACGAAATAATGAACAGAGTAAAAAGTGAAAGACAAAACTAAACTCATTCTTGAATTACCTGCAAAAAATGCAAAAAACAATCTTGACAAGGATTGTGATATTATAGGTTTAAAATTCTCCGAAAGAGAAGAAGTTCCGCTATTAAAAGAACTTCTTCCTCTTATTAAAAAACCCCTAATGATTAGGGGAGAGGACGAATTTTTACCCGAACTGATTGAAAATCTTGACCGCGAATGTATTATAGGAATTATCACCGAAAACAACTACAAAAATGTTGTCCCTTACGCAATAAAAGGCGGTCATACAGTTATAATCCGAACTCCTATTGATATTAACCTTGCAAAAGAAATGAATATTTTAACATCTGATATGGGATTGGAAAAAATTCTTATTGATACTGATATAGGCGGTATCGGCTACGGGTTTGAATACGGTTACAGTATTATGGAAAAAATCAAACTCGAAAACGACAAATATTTAAACAAGCCGATTATTTCTTTTGCCTGCGAAGAAACTGCAAAAACAAAAGAGGCTAAAGACGAAAATTCCGCACTATATTTGGAATTAACCGCAGCATCTGCGGTATTGGCTGCAGGGGCGGATTATATCGTATTAACGGATTACAGAGCGGTAAAAACTATGAGGGAAATGGTATGACGGAGCTTTCCGGATTACAGATTTTCAAATATCTTCCCGCGGCAAAAAAAGCGGAACACACCAACTGCAAAGAATGCGGTTGTCCGACGTGTATGGCTTTTGCGCTGAAACTTGCAAAACACGGAATTGATATCGAAAAATGCTGTCATGCTCCAAGTGACCTGAAAGAAATTTATATCCAAAATTCAAAACAACCTCAAAAAACCGTTGAAATTAACGGGTTGAAAATAGGCGGAGAAAATGTTCTTTACAGACACGAAAAAACTTTTGTAAACAAAACCGCAATCGCCGTTGTGATAGATTGTGCCAAACCCGATTGGAAAGAAAAGTTTGAAAATGCAGTTAATTTTGAAACAAAACGAGTTAACGAAGTTTTAAAAATTGATTTAATCATTCTGAAAAATATGTCTGAAAAACCGCAAAATATTAATATTATCAGCTATGATGATTTCAAAAAACTTCCGATAAATATAATTTTTGATAAAGATTTTCAAACGACATCAAGGGATTTGATTGACATAAGGCAAAAAGCGGTTTTGGAAAAGGACGAAAATTATTCTGACCCTGTTTGCGTATATTTTGAGCATACGGAAAATATGGAATTGCTTTGCGCAAAAGCGGCATTTTATATTTGTAAATACGCAAATATGATTGTTTTTGAGGACTTTGACGAAAATATTATTTCATCTTTAATGAGTTTGAGGCAAAATATTTTTACAGACCCACAAAAGCCCTTGCAGGTTGAATCGGGGATTTATGAATTTAACAATCCCGATGAAAATTCATTGATATTTATGACAACAAACTTTGCGCTGACGTTTTTTGCTGTCGCAAGCGAGCTTGAGAGCCTGCCCGTTTCATCTTATCTTTTAGTAGCTCCCGCGGAAGGTATGAGTGTTTTGACCGCGTGGTCGGCAGAAAAATTTACGGCAAAAACCGCTGCCAAAACGCTTGAAAAATCAGGTCTGAAAGACAAAATTAAAAACCGCAGAATAATAATTCCCGGGCTTTTGGCACACATGAAAGAAGAATTGGAAGACGAAATCAAAGATTTTGAAATCGTAATCGGAACGGTCAACGCGTTTGAAATTTCGGATTTTGTCAAAACGCTTAATCAGGAACGTATTCAAGCAAATCGGAAACCTTACAGTTAAAATATTTGCAAATCAAACTTATATTTTTAGCTTCATAAGCACCGGTTTTATTATTTCTCCACCTTGAAAGCGTATTGGTACTAATCCCAGTAACCTTTGCAATTTCTTTTGCATTAGCCCTGTGTTGCCAAATTAAATCATCTAACTTACAAATAATCATAAGAAAATTATAGACTTTTTTACTATGGACTTCATTATAATTACTACGTATAGTAATTATATACATATAGATAGTAATCAAAATTAAAGGAATTTAATATGGCTGACTTGATTGTTTGTTTGATTAATTTTTTTATTGATTTAGACGACAAATTTATACTTATGTGCGAACTCATATTTTGCTATAATTTGCTCGCCAAACTGCAAAACAAGATACCGAATTACGCAAAGTATCAGGTTCAAACCTGGCAAGAGGAACTTTGCGAAATTTTAAAAAATTATTATCATTTTTAACATAAGCATAAAACTACACTTGAAAAAATAAAAAAAGGAGTTATAATAAAAGCAGGGAGGGTTGCCAATGTGCGACGACCCGTGCAGTCCCTACAACAATACAGATAAAATCAAATGTGTCCTATGACGTTAAGGGCGCATTTTACTTTTTGCCTGATTTCTTCTGATATCATCGCATATCACCTCATTCGTTACACCTTTTGTGCAGAAAAATGTGACGTGCATAGAAGGAGTGATGGATGCCCTACTCTAAAATTTTACCAATCACTTGCGCCTGATTCTTCTTCCTCGTCTTGGAGAGCCGAGAGATCTCTGTGATTTGCACCGTCAAAATCCTCGGGGAGCATATCATCATCAGGCCATACGGTATCTTCATCATAACGGCTTGCATTCAAATTTACCGAAGCAGTCAAATCCGAATTTGACAAATCGGTTTCGGACAAAATACAACCTGCCATATCAGCTTCCGAAAAATTACAATAAGTCATTTCAGCATAACTGCAATCGGCACCCGTCAAAAGCGCGTCCGTAAAATCACATTCCAAAACTCTTGCACGCGTAAAGTCAACCGAAGTCAAATCAGTATTTGTAAAATTTACAAATGACAAAGAGCAATCCGCAAAAGAGCTTGAATTCAAATCAGCATCGGAAAAATCTATTTCAGCAAGATTTATACCGGAAAAATCTACTTCCGACAAATCAATTTCATCCTGGCCAACTTTCCATTCATTAAATTTGTCAGGGTTTTTCTTCAATAATTCAACTAATTCTTCTTTTGTGTAATCTATCATACTGTCCTTCCTTATATACTGTTCCCCATAGCAAGCAATACCGCCTGAGTTCTGTTTGTTACTTTTAATTTTTTAAAAATATTATTAAGATGAGTCTTTACCGTTACATCTTTTACAAAAAGTTTATCAGCAATTTCTTTATTTGAACACCCCTTAGCCACAAGATTTAATACTTCCTTTTCTTTCAATGTTAAAGGGGAAAGTGTAGTTTTAGCCTGTTTTTGTACAGGTTTTGAAGTTCTTCTCAAAACCGCTTCCATTCTCGCAAGCAAATTCGGCAAAATGAAAGGTTTTACGATATAATCGTCAGCACCGTTCTTTAATCCCGACACCATTTTTTGATCTTCACTCACTGCCGTAAGCATTATTATCGGTAAATGTTTATACAACTCATTTGAACGAACGGCTCTCAATGTTTGCCAACCGTCCATATTAGGCATCATAACATCAAGAAGAATAATGTCAATGTTTTCATAATTCTTATCCAAAATTTTCAATGCCTTAATACCGTCCCCTGCGGTCAAAACTTCATAACCGTAAAAAGGAAGAGCATCTTTCAAATATTTGGAATTATCGTCAACTAATAAAACGTTTGGCATATTTCCTCTTTAAACAATTTTATTCTTCAACGCTTTCAAAGCTGCCTGAAGTCTGTCATCAACTTCAAGTTTTTGTAAAATATTTGCAACATGAGCCTTTGTAGTATTTATACTTATAACAAGCATTTGTGCAATCTCCATATTGCTGTAACCCTCGGTCATAAGTTTCAAAATCTGAGCCTCACGTGCAGTCAAATCGTAATCTTTTGCATTATTTTCATTATCAAACGAAGGAGCATTTGAACTTGCCCTCAATACAATATGCGCAATACTCGGATCAAACCACGCGGCACCGTCTGCAACGGATTGTACGACCTGTACAAGTCTTTGCGGATTGATTTCTTTTGAGCAATAAGCATTTGCACCCGCTTTTAAACTGTTTAAAACCTCTTTTTCATCATTGTGAGAAGTCAGTATAACAATTTTTACGTCTTTGTTTGATGAACGAATTTTTCGTGTTGCCTCAATTCCGTTCATATTCGGCAAACCCAAATCCATAATAACTATATCAATTTTATTATTATTAAAAATTTCTATCGCAGTTTCCGCAGAATCCGCTTCATAAATGTTTTCAACATATTCAACTCCGTCAAATGTTGTTTTTAATCCAAATCTTGTTAACTCATGATCTTCCACAATCAAAATGTTTTGTTTCATATTTTTAATTCCTCTTTTGCAGGCAGATAATCAGGATTCAGAATAAGCGATTTTTTGAAATAAGGAACACCGTCAAGCCCCTGCTTCTTTGCAAGCATTCCTTGATAATAATAATATCTAAAATTATTTTCGTCAATATAATTTGCAATTCTTAAATATTTTTTTGCCTGAGAAAAATCTTTTTTTTCTAACGCAACACGACCCAAATCAATCCATGCATCAACAAAATTCATATTTATCGCAACTGTTTTTTTCAGATAAGTTACTTCTCTGGTTTTATCTTCCAAAGCGGTTTTGTAATAAGCTATACAGCAATCATCATAATTTTTAAGCAACTTTTCATAAATTCCTGTCGCTTTATCGGGCTTGTTAAGTTTTTCGTAAGTCTGCGCGATTTTAACCGAAGGTTCGTATGAAGATTTTGTTCCGTTTTGCGCATGCCTGTAGTATTTCAGGGCAGTTTTGTAATCTTTGTTTCTGTAACTCAAATCTCCAAGCACACACAATGCACGAACATCATCATCATCAATTTTTATCGCCTTCAAAGCAGTATCCTGAGCTTTTTCATAATCCTGCGAATCGTAATAAACTCTTGCCAAAAGCGAATAAATATCTTTATTCAATTTCTTTTTATTGCTCAAAGCACTTTGCAAAGTTCTTACGGCTTTTGAATTTTCGTTTTCACAGTAATAATAGTAGCCCAAATGATACATTTTTTCGGAATAATTCTTTTTGGATTTGTACAACACATACTGCTCCAAAGAATTTACTTTTCTTTCAAATTCTGCCGAATAAAGTTTTTGCGATTTAATGTAATTCACCAATTTTATTGCGTTTTGCGGTTTTTTACCTTGAGAGAGAATTTCCGCTTTCAATTTTTTATAATTAAGATTTTGCGGATTCATTTGAATTGCATAATTTATATAAACCTCCGCCTCCGCAAAATCGTTTGATTTCAGATAACCGAGTGCGGCAATATAATTTGCATAATCACAATATGCCAAAAGATGAGTATTCTTAACAAGTTCTGTCGTTGCCTCTCGGCTTTGATCGTTATAAACAATATTGGCAAAAACTTCTCCAAGATATATTTCATCTTCCGTTTTCATTTTTTTAGCGGGATAATAGTAAAATTTTATATCTTCCGCAATCAAATCGGAAATGCTTTTATCTTCGACTTTTGAAAGCGCAAGCTCCGACAAATCAAACAATCCGATATCCGCCATATTTTCGGCAAGTTTCATATAAACATAATCATTTGAACTTACTGTTTCTATAAGAATTTTAAAATCATTATACGCGGGTTTTACATTACTTTGCACAAACCTGTCAAAAGCTAATACATACTGGTTATGAATACTGTTATGAGTAAGAGTTGCTTTTTTTACGGGAATTGCAATAACATTTTCCGAAACATTTCGAGGTGTCAAAGGATTTGCAGGCAAAATCGTATCAAACCCGACCGCAAAAACGGGTGAGGTAAAACCGCAAAGTATTAAAGCTGTTAATAAAGTTTTATTCATTCTTCCCCGCATAATATCCGTTAAACAATTCGGCAATATATTTATTTTCACTGTTTTCTTCCGTAATAAATTCGCGAATATCGTTAAGATTATAACGGCTCAACAGTTTGGCATCTTCCTGTTTTAATAAAATATGATTTTCCGTCAAAAAGACACGAACAATTTTATCAACTGATATCTGTAAAAATTCATCAACTATTTTTCCGTCAAAATGCTTATCTTTACCGCTAATCAAGATATCAATAACATTTTGAATAGGCATTTTGTCACGATAGTGACGTTTTGAAGTTATCGCATCAAACACATCGGCAACCGCAAGAATTCTTCCGCCCAAAGTAATTTCTTCGCCTTTCAAATGTCTGTAATAACCCGTTCCGTCATATTTTTCATGGTGAGAACAAGCCATCTCGGTAATTATTTTAAAATCTTCTGACATGTGAATTTTATTCAAAATATCATGAGTAATTTTTACATGTTCTTGAATATGTTTGTACTCCTCGTCCGTCAACTTACCTTCTTTTTGAAGAACCGAATCTCTTATTCCGATTTTGCCAATATCATGAAGGATTGCGGCTTTTTCAACCAATTCCTTAAATTTTTCATCACACCCCAATTTTTCCACAATTAGCATAGCATAAAGTTTTACACGGCTTGAATGACCTGCCGTAATCTTGTCACGTGCATCTATTGATGTTGCAAGCGTGTCAATAAAACTTTCAAACAGAGCTTTTTGTTCTTTGTAGAGTTCCTTTTGCTGTTCAAAAAGTTGTGCATTCTCTAATGCAATAGAGGCATTACCCCCTATTGCAACAAGCAAATCCTCATCACTCTTTGTAAACACACCGTCTTTTTTGTTCAAGACCTGAAATGCTCCGATAATTTCTTGATTATTGTTTTTTATCGGCATACAAAGGATTGTTTTGGTATGATAGCCCGTTTTCTTATCAATATCGGGGTTAAATCTTGAATCAGCATAAGCATCAACAATATTAAGCGGTTCACCGGTCTTAACAACATATCCCGCCAGCCCCTTATCCGCAGGAAATCTTATTTCCTGACTTTCCATTCCCAAAGCTACTTTGCTCCAAAGCTCGTTGTTGTCTTTATCCAAGAGAAAAACCGTACACCTGTCAGCTTGAATAGCAGTTTTTGTTTCTTCGGCAATAACTTTCAACAACACATTTATATCCGTAACCGCCGTAATTGAGCGTCCTATTTTTACAAGCGAAACAAGCGGATCGCTTTTTATCGGAGTTTCAAAATCCATACCGTTTTTTACCTGCTTTATTCTTGTCAAAATATAACCCGTAACCGAAAGTTCATCACCGTTATTTATTGCAAGATTTTTAGCGTTTTCAAAACGGATTAAGGCAACATCATTGTTCCCTTCGCCAAAGTCAACAGTTCCTTGCGCATATTCGTTAATAATTCTTGCCGTATTATTTTTCGAATATTCGGCCATATAACGTGCATCATTCAGTATTTTTAACGCTTCACTACAATTATTTTTATCTGCGAGATATTTTGTCATACCGATAAGACTCAGTGCAACCGAAACATATTCATCAGAATTATTTTCCGAATATATTTTTCTTGCATTATCAAATATTTCCAAAGCATTCGTATAATCTTTGTCTTCAAGCAAATGAAGCCCGTTTTTAATAAGTTCGTTATCGCATTTAATCATGATTTTTACCTGTTTTACAATGTATGTTTTTATAGTACAATATTTTTTGAAATAAGACAAATGTTAAAGGTTGAGTATGAAAAAAATCACAATATTAATTCCTGTTTACAATGAAGTAAATACCCTTGAGGAAATCATCAAAAAGGTTGAACAGGCTGATTTTTGCGGACTTGAGAAAGAAATAATTCTTATTGATGATTATTCGACAGACGGTACAAGAGAGCTTTACAAAAACTATTCATATAAAGTTTTGTATCATGATTACAATCAGGGAAAAGGTGCGGCACTGCGAACAGGATTTGCAGAAGCAAGCGGTGATATTATAATCATTCAAGATGCGGATTTGGAATACGACCCTGTTGATTACAAACCGCTTATTCAATTAATTCTTGACGGCAGAGCAGATGTCTGCTACGGCTCAAGGTTATCGGGCGGGAAACCCTCACGCTCGTTTATGTTCCATCATCTGTTAGGAAATAAATTTTTATCGCTTTTAACAAATATTCTTTACGGCTCGACTTTAACCGATATGGAAACCTGCTACAAAGCGTTTAAGGCGGATTTTATAAAAGGAATAAAAATTAAATCAAACAGATTTGATTTTGAACCAGAAATTACCGCAAAAGTTTTAAAAAGAGGAGCAAGGTTGTATGAACTTCCGATATCATATTACGGCAGAGAATTTTCGGAAGGTAAAAAAATCACTTGGCGTGACGGATTTCATGCAATTATTGCATTAGTAAAATACAGATTTACCGATTAGGAGGGAAAATATGAAAAAAACATTATTATCATTATTATTGGCAGGTATTCTTGCCGTTCCCGCATTTTCAGCGACCTGGAATGCGGTTGACAAAGTACCGACAGTGGGCAAACAGGTTTTGACAAAAAACAGCCTGCCTTCGACAACAAAATTTGTCGTAACGGAAACGGAAGTCGTAAACAGTACTTCAAACACAAATAACGAACTCTACATTCAAAAAAGCGATTTGGGCTATACGGGTAACGACAACGAAGTTGCTGCAGTAATTGCCAAAGAATTGGGTATTGTAATTAATGCGAACGCATCTAAAAAAAGATTTGTTTCAAACGTAGCATCTGCACTTGCGGGAAGTATTACGGACACAAATCTTCAAAACAAAGCATTAATTGCAAATCAAATTTCTTTGAGCAATATGTCCGAGAAAGATCAAATGAATGCCGATATTACGGGGATTGACCTTATGGTACAAGCAGGTTATAACCCGCTTGCCATGATTGTTGTTTTAGGTAAAATGCCGGGAACTGCAATGGATGCAATTAAAAGTCAACCAAGCAACTTTAAAAGAACGATGTATATCTATGATTATTTGGCATACAATTATCCTTCAAAAATTCAAGCCGGATATAATTGTCAAGAATACAGAAACTTTTTGGCATACATAGAACCTACGATTACGGAAAGAAATTCCAACAAAAAGAAATTGGCTAAGTTCCAAAAAACTCAGGCAAAACTGAAAAAAGAACGCGCAAAACAGATTGCAAAATACAAAGCAACAGGCGGTCTTAACGGTTGGGACGCATCTTATACGATTTTGAAAAACCTTTCCGAAAACGCAGAAAAATAATGATTATAATTGCAGGGCATAAGCCCTGCAATCTTATTTAAAGAATAAAAATTTTCCAATTCCGACCTTTGACGTAGTGAACTATCAAATGTTTGCGACACGACAGTAAGGCGGAATTTTTATTTTGTTTTTTCTTTTAGATATTCGAGTTTTTCGACACTATCGCTCTCAAAATATATTCTCAAAAGCGGTTCCGTTCCGCTCGGACGAACCAAAATCCAACTGCACCCGTCATCAAAATACAGCTTAACCCCGTCTTTTGTATCTGTCTTTTTAACTTTAAAATCACCTATTTGAGTCTTATTTTTATAACTTTCCAAAACAGGCTTAACTTCATCAAAATTATCTAATTTCTTGTCAATTCTGTCATTATAAAATTTGCACCCGACAAATTCATACAACTCTTTTCTCAATTCAACAAGCGATTTATTTTCATAAGCCATAGCCTCTAAAATAAGCAGATTTGCAAGAATACCGTCTTTTTCGGGAATATGCCCCTGTATGCTCAAGCCTCCCGATTCCTCACCCCCGATAATCGGATTAAACTTCCTCATAGCCTCGCCTACATGTTTAAATCCGACAGGAGTTTCAATAACTTCCACCCCGCATTTTTCTGCGGTTTTGTCAAGCAAAAGGCTTGCCCCAACCGTTTTTACAAGCGAACCTGAATAATTTTTGTTTTTCTTCAAGTGGATTAAAAGAATTGATATTATCTCGTTGGGCGAAACATATTCCCCGTTTTCGTCAATAACCCCAAATCTGTCGGAATCTCCGTCATTTGCAAACCCGACCGAATTTTCTTCCCTCTTAACTTTTTCAATAAGTTCTTTTAAATACTTAGGTTTCGGTTCGGGCATTCCGCCTCCAAAATTCACATCATGCCACATATGCAACCCTTCAAACTTTATTCCGTACTTGTCTAAAAGTTTGTCAAACCAGCCGATACTTGCGGCATACAAGCCGTCAAAAATTATATTTTTCTTCAAATTTTTTATCTTTTCAAAATCAATAAGTTTTTCGATATGTTCAAAATAATCGGGCGCAAAGTCGTATTTTTTATACGTTCCGCAACCTTTTGATTCAAAATCTTCATTCAGATTTTTCACAAGTTCGTCCGTAATATCAGATGTTGCAGGGCCCGCATAATCGGGAATAAACTTTATCCCCAAATATTCGGGAGGGTTATGCGAAGCGGTAAACATAACCGCACACGCATTTAAAAATTTTGCACTAAAAGCCAAAACCGGTGTCGGTAGAATTTTATCCGAAAGCAATACTTCAAAACCGTATTCGCTCAACTGCTTTGCCGATTGTTCGGCAAATTCAAAAGCCATATTTCTCGGATCGTAACCGATAATAATTTTTTTACTTAACCCAAAGTTGTCATAAACATATTTTCCGACAGATTTTATAACCGTTTTTACGTTAGTTTCGTTAAAATCTTTTCCTACAACGGCTCTCCAACCGTCAGTTCCAAATTTAATATTTGCCATAAGTTCCCTCTTTTGTTATAATTATATTGAAAATAAGAAAGTTTATCAAATGTTAAATTTTGAAAATGTAAAAACGATAGCATACCTTGGTCCTCAAAGCTCTTTTACGGAGAGTGCGAAAGATAAATTTTGCGAAAAATTTAAAATAAATGCTTACGAACAGTCTTTTGGCACAATAGAAGAAGTCGTTGAATTTGTGGACAACACCCCTGATACTTTGGGGGTTTTGGCAGTTGAAAACTCAATCAGAGGCACAGTTCGTGAAACTCTTGACAATCTCATTTATACAAAAAACAAAAATATTAAAATTCTTTCGGAATGTTATCTTCCGATAAACTACTGCCTTTTGTCGCGTACTACGGAGTTTTATTCAATTACGGGGATAATTTCCGCCCCCGAGACTTTGGGTAAATGCAAAAATTTTGTCAAAAACGAAATGCCTTTTAATATAAATATCGTTGAAGCGGCGAGTATTCCCGAAGCTGCAAGAAGTTTGCAAAATTATAACCTGACTTATTCTTCAATCGGAAGCCCGAAAACTGCTGAAACTTTTAATCTTAATATTTTGAAAGAAAATATTAATGACGACAAATCAAACCAAACCCGTTATATCCTTTTCGGTGAATTGGAAACCGAAGAAACGGGTAATGACAAGACTTCAATCGCATTTTCGACCCAAAACAAACCGGGAGCATTATTAAACATTTTGAATATTTTTCTGAAAAACAATATCAATTTGAATTATATTGCATCACACCCGTCAAACCACCAATTCGGAGATTATATAGTGACGGTAAACTTTGACGGGCATATCCAAAACCCTGTTATAATGAATACTTTACGGGAAATAAAAGAAAAAGCCGCATTTATGAGATTTTTAGGCTCGTATAAAAAAGCAAAACCGCTGATTTTGGCATAAATTACCAAGGATAATCCTTCTCGATTTTCCAACCGTCATGCATAATTAACGCCCCGCAAAAATTTCCCCTTGAGGATTTATTGCAGCCTGACCATTCGCTATTGATCATAGTATCTCTATCTAATAAACTACCATTTGCTACTATTCCTTTATCAATATCCGTATTAAAAAGAAAAGTATCTTTTCCAACAACATTTGGCAACTTATAACCGTTTATGTCAACAAAAATAAAAAATACGTTATAAGGCGGACTACCCCACATTGCCAACTCTGAGCCGTTTGCAAGATAATAATGTTTCAATGTCCCGGGAACAAAATCATTATCAAAGTCAATTCCGTTAAGAAAAAAGTGTTTAACCGGATTTAAATTTGCATCAGTTGTTTTTAAATAAGGTTTCATATATTTATTAAAAAACTTATCTGTTTCATTATAGTCAATATCCCATTCAGACATAAAACCATACTCAGCTTCTGCCATTTGTATTGCTTGTGAGAGCATACTGTACGTTTGTTTTAATTTATTCACCGTCACTTGCTTTTGGTAATTCGTAATCAATATTGGCATGGTAATAGCCGAAATAACTCCGATAATTCCCAATGTTATCAGGACTTCAGCCAACGTAAAACCAAAATTCTTTTTCATATAGTCCCCCTTATTTGTTAAGTTATATTACGTATTTATTCATGTATACATGACAATATCATGTATACATGAATATGTCAACATATATATGAATATTTTGTAAAATTTTAATATGATTATAAACAGAGTTTCAATCGTTATAGGCGAAAGACGGATGACAATATCCGAAACCGCAAAACTTGCAGGTATCGGTTACAGCACAATGGATAATATTTACCGCAACAACACTAAAGGAATTGATTTTGAAACCTTGAACAGACTTTGTTTTGCACTTGATTGCAAACCCGGAGAACTGTTTGATTATATCCCGGATTAGTTTTGTGAAGATTGACGATTTTTAAAAACGTGTGGTATAATAAGTTATCAAATGCCTTAATATTCATTAAATTAGTCGGAAAGGAAAAATATGACTAATTCAATGATACCTTATTCTTTTGTTCCCGGAACAAAAGCTAAAGCTACCGAAGTGAATGCCAATTTTGTCGCATTGGCAAACATTATCAGCGAATATCAGGAAACAGAAGCTGCTGATATTGCATCCGTAATTGAAACTTTGGCAGAAAAAGCCGAGAAATCCGAACTTGTAAAAGATTTCATCATTACGGAAACCGACGAAGATTTAAACGACTACCTCACCCCCGGTAATTTCGCATTTTTAAGCACATACACTCCGCTAAATATTCCCGCAGGAACTTCGGGAATACTTTCGGTCATAGGTGCCGAAGGATTTATCAAACAAATCTGGTACGGAACAGGGGTTATATACACAAGACATTACACTACCGATTGGAGTGAATGGATTTGTATTACGGGAACCGTTTCTTTAGGAAAAAGCGGATATATAAGACTTCCAAACAAATTAATAATCCAATACGGATATAATCATTCAAAAAATGTTACTTATCCTTTAGCATTCACAAAATATGCAGCTCCCGTATTTATGAAAAACGGACAGAATTCCGATTACGAAAGACCCGACACGGGTATTTCATCTCAATCATTAACGGGATTTACCGCAGCATCATCAGGCTACGGTTCTTATATTAATTATGTGGCAATCGGATATTAAGGAGGTCAAAATGAAATATTACGGAACTAAAAATAATAAAGACTACGGTTTTTACGAAGAAAATTTTGAAAATGCATTTGAAATTTCTGACGAATACTGGATGGAACTTCTCAACGCACAATCAGAGGGCAAAATGATTATCCCGTTTGAAAATAACGTAATCGCAGTCAACGAAAACGAATACAAATATTCAAACGGAACGTGGAAAAGACTTTCTCCTGAGGAAATCGAAGAACAAAATGCAAAAATTCAAAAAGAGACTCGTATTGCAGAAATAAAAAAAGAACTCGAACAACTTGACAAAAAACGTATAAGAGCGATTGCAGAACCATCATTGATTGATGAAGAAACAAGCTGGCTCGAACACTATAACAGGCAAGTTATTACACTCCGAGAAGAACTTGAACAACTTAATACATAAAATACGGTCGGGAATTTATCCCGGCCGTATTACCCTTACGCATAATACCAATTATTATTTTATGCTATAATCAAAGTATGTTAAAAGTTTTGAAACGCGGAATTACAAAAGTTAAAGAAGATATACAGGTAATTTACGACAAAGACCCTGCCGCAGAAAATATTTTTGAAGTTATTCTTTGCTATCCGGGATTACATGCACTGATTGCATACAGATTTGCTCACAGATTGTACAAATGGCATATTCCGCTAATCCCGCGAATAATATCCTACATAACAAGAATTGTAACAGGTATAGAAATTCACCCCGCAGCAAAAATCGGCAGAAGATTTTTTATCGACCACGGTGAAGGTGTAGTTATCGGTGCTACAACGGAAATTGGTGATGACGTTTTGATATATCAGCAGGTAACTTTGGGCGGAACGGGAAAAGAACACGGCAAACGCCACCCGACTTTAGGCAACAATGTAATAGTCGGTGCGGGTGCAAAAATTTTGGGTAACATAAAAATAGGAGATTATGTCAGAGTGGGCGCAGGTTCGGTTGTTGTGGAAGATGTCCCCGAATATTCAACGGTTGTCGGCGTACCGGGACGTGTAGTTCAGAAAAAAGTTAAAGACGAAAACGGAGTTTTGATGCATAACAGAATCCCCGACCCCGTGAAATGCGAACTCAACCGTCTGAAATACGAAGTCCTTGAGCTGAAAGAAAAAATCAAAAACTCCGAAAAGAATTGAAATTAAAATATGGAACTAAATAACTAAATATTATTCCATAAGAATACATTTTACCACGGATAATCAGGAGCGATTTTCCACCCGTCCTTGTATATAACTGTAGAACAGGTAACGTATCCGTTACTGCCGTAATCTATTCCGTTATTCGGATTAAATTTTTTACAACTCGATAAATTTTGAGTTCGATTATTAGTAAGTCTTGGAAAAGTAACAGTACCGTTTTTATCTATTATAAAATAAAATCTTTCACGTGTGGGATGTTTAATGTAAGTGCTGTATGTATCATTATGTTTTTGAACTTTTATATCAAATACGATTACAGGTCTCATCGCACAATCGCCAAGAAAACAACTGCCTGAAGAAAAAATTGCTTGTGTACCATCCGCCAATACAAATCTCACCCCACCTAAAAAATCTCCGGCAATGTGTATATTTGTTTCAACTTTATCAACATTTTTTATGTACGGTTTTATATATTTGTTATAAAAATCTTCACTGTTTTCGTATGACCAGGAAGAAAACTCTCCGTTATCAACCTGTGCTTGCGCAATAACTTGATTAATATTTGTATAAAATTTTTTTATTTTATTTACTGTTACTTGTTTTTGATAATTCGCAATCAGGGTCGGCATGGTCATTGCCGAAACAACTCCAATTATACCCAATGTAATCAACACCTCTGCAAGGGTGAAAGCAAATTCTTTACCTGCATTTTTTAATGTCAACATAATAAATCCTTCCTAAATTTAACTATTTCATTATTATTATATCATGTTTGCATTAAAAAATCAACATATTTTAATGTTTTAATTATGTATGAAATTTAAAATAAAAAGTATTCTGTTTTTGGGGGTACTTTATGGACAAAAAAATTCTTATTGGCGGTAAAATCAGGGAAATCAGACGCAAATCCGAGTTAACGCAGGAGCAGTTTGCGGAAAAAATTGGTATAGAACCGCCTTCACTAAGCAATATTGAAAACGGCAAAAGTTTTCCTTCCATGCAAACCGTTTTGAAAATCATGGAGGAGTTTGACGTTTTGCCACAGGAATTTTTTGATAACGGATATTATGCAGACGAGGTGTTTATTGAAAACAGGATTATAGAAACCCTAAAAAAACAGTCACCTGAAAAGAAACGCATAATATACAGGATTATTCAGAGTTTTGATGTCTGATTTATTTCAAATTTCCTTGCAAAACTTTTAAAAGATTGAGATAAACACTTATTTGGCTTTCACTTGAAGTGTTTAATATTTTGTCCAATTCGCTTCGATTGGCAGATATTGCTTTTTCTGATTTGATAAACGAACTCAACGGCATCTCCAAAATTTGCAAAATTTTAAAAAAATTATCAAGCGAAGGATAATTTTTCCCCGTCTCAATTTTGCTCAAGTGTTTTTCGCTCAACCCGATTTTTTCGGCAAGCTCGGATTGTTTTAAACCTTTTTGCCGTCTTGCGTTTTTTATTACTTTTGCAATATATTCCTTGTCACAATAAATCATAATCAGCACACCTGCAACTTTTTTCAAAAATACCCTACAATTAGCGAGTTATAAACATCACTTTTATTTATTAAATTAATAATTCGTTACACTTGATACTTTTTAAATCACCTTCCTGTATAATTAGGTAATCAAATATATTACTTAACTATAACAAAGTAGCATATATGATTAATGGAGATAAAATATGTCAAACCCTAAGATTTCGGTGATTGTTACGGCTTATAACAGTGAAAAGACTATCAAAAAGTGTATTAAAAGCCTTTTAAATCAAACTTTGAAAAATATTGAAACAATCGTTGTTGATGACGGCTCTGATGATGCTACCGCAAATATTTTGAAATCTTTTGAGGGCATAAAAGTTATAACAAATGACAAAAACTACGGTTGCGGATATTCAAAAAATTTGGCATTAACTATGGCAAACGGGGAATATATCGGATTTGTTGACAGTGATGATTATGTCGATAAAAAATATTTTGAAAAATTGTACAAACGCGCAAACGATTTTAATGCCGATATTGCGGTCGGAAATATTTTAAAACACAAGTCAGGATTTAGAATATATGATTATCACTGCTTATTTGAAAATTACGGTGCGCTAAAACGTGATATGATGAAACTTTGCACGGACAGGAACGGAATTTTTTATCAAGTGGGAAACAAAATTTTTAAAACCTCAATGATAAAATATTTTGACATAAAATTTTTGGAAAATAATTTGTATGAAAATACAATGTTTGTCACTAAGGCTTTGGATTACGCAAATCTGACAGTTTCGGTCAAGGGTGCAAACTATCATTATGTTGAAAGAAAAAATTCTCTGTTAAAAACAAAAAGTTTACGAGCAAAAAGAATGCAGGATATGAGTTTGGCTTACGGTATGATGCAGGATTATTGTGCAAACAGTGATATTTGCCTGCCTGAAAATCTGAATTATTATACAAGTTATTGGTATAACGCATTTGTAAAAACTTATGTGGGAAATCATTATGTTAAACATTTGTTTTTGGGATTTTTGCCGTATAAAAAGGAAAAAGTTAATTTTACGTTTCCTGTGGATTTGGTGTACTTATGGGTTGACGGCAGTGATGAAAAGTGGCTTGAAAAGAAAAATTATTATCAAAAATTGGAAAAAGGTGAGTTAGATATACAAGCCGTCAACAAAGGCAGATATACCGACAATGACGAATTACGCTATTCTTTACGCTCAGTCGAAAAATATGCAAAATGGATAAACAAAATTTACATAGTTACGGATAATCAAATCCCCAAATGGCTCGATACATCAAATGAAAAGGTAAAAGTTATATTTCATAAAGATTTTATTCCGCAAGATAAATTACCGCTTTTTAACAGTGAAGCAATAGAGTCTTATCTGCCTTTTATACCCGGATTGTCCGAACATTTTTTGTATGCATGTGATGATTATTATTTCGGAAACTACGTTACAAAAGCGTTTTTCTTTACTCCTGACGGCAAACCGATAATAAGACTTCAAAAGCAATTAAAAAAAATAAATTTAAATACTTCAATGTATGCAAGATCAATATTGATAAATCAAAATATGATTGCCGAAAAATTTGGGAAAATGTATCCGTACGCTCCACATCATAATATAGATGCTTACAGAAAAACTGATTTTATAAACTGCCTTGAATACTTTAAAGAGAAATACGAGATTAACAGAAATCATAAATTCAGAACGGAAGGTGATATTCAGCGTGTAATCATTGCATATTATACGCTTGCAACAGGAAACGGTAAATTAAAACGCATTTCAAAAATCAGTCGTTTTTATTCACTTATCAAACGTTTGCGATACAAATTAAAAAAGAAATATCAGTCGGATTCTACCGTAATAACAATGAAAAGTAAAAATCCTTACGAAAAATTTATGATATACAAGCCTTCACTGTTTTGCACCAATGACGGGGAGGAGATTACGGATTTGGACAGACTGAGAACCCGAATATTCTTGGAAGAAGTTTTTCCCGAAAAATCTTCTTTTGAATTAACACAGAGCGACTTAGCGGTGAAATTTTGATTTCAGCTTATCTTTAAAACTGCTCAAAGGCCCGTTATTCGGAGTTCTTACCGTATGATAATATTTTTGAGCATAAACAAACGGATATTTCGGAAGCCAAGTCAATTTCATCAAAATAGAAACAGTATCAGCTCCTTGCGAAAACATCAATTCATCAATAGTTTCTTCGTGTGCGGGTGAAATAGAAGAAAACATTTTCAACAAATAATCCGTAAATGTTACCGCAGAGTACCCTGACGCCGCTGCTGCCGAAGTTATAAATGTCGTAACTTTAAAATCGCCGTCATTTTCTATGTTTTCAATATCTTCGGGAGGACAAAATTCCCCGCCCGAAATCTGTTCGATTTCATACCACTGACCGTTATACTGAAGTCTCATAACATGCGGTTTTGGCATATATATTTCATCAAATTTGTTTTCAAGGATAACTTTTCCGTCCCTGCCGATAACTCCGTATTTATAATCCTTACAGGTCAAAAACATTCCGCCGAAAAGCATATCTATCGAATAATAACCTTCGGGAATAAAAACTTCCCCTTTCTCGTTATAAACTCCGTAATTATAACTGTTACCCAATTTTGCATATTTACCCGCCATTCTGTCGACATGCCCGTATCTCGGCTCAACAAGAACGTTGTCGCAACTGTCTATTATCCCGTATTTTCTCCCTTTTTGAACAATCCAAGAAGATTTGCCGAGCCTGATAAGTTTTTTGTATTTCGGCTGAACGGTTATATTGCCGTCTTTATCTTTTAGTCCGAAAAGATTTTTTTCTTCAAATACCGTCATATCAACGTTTGAAAGTTCCGCAAACGAAGGTAAGCCCAAGAATGTTATTATACCCGCCAAAACTAATAGCTTTCTCATAATTTTATGATAACATAAAAAGTAGAGGAGCAAACATTGAAAAAATTTTTAAGGGTAACGTCAATAATCTTATGTTCGACACTTATTTTGGCAGGCTTACTTTTGGTCGTTTGGCTGAAAGTATTACCGAAAGCGGTTTCAAACCCCGAATTGATAAATTTTGCACAAAAAAAACTTGAAGAAACAACGGGTGTAAAATCCGTAATAGTAAATCCCGTTTTGAAAACAGACCTCTCTCCCGTAATCGAATTTTCCGTAGATAACGTGGATTTGTCCGACGAGAGCGGGAAAATTATTAACGTAAACAATTTTGCCACCGTTATTTCGTTCAAAGAAATTCTTTCAAAAAATATTATTATAAAAAAACTTGGTGCGGATTTTATTTATGCGGACATAAACAAACTTTCTTCACTGTCTTTCAAACAAGAAAAGCAAAAACAAAAGAGCGATTGGAATATTGATATTTTCGATTCCGTTTTGTATGTCAAAAAATCATTAATAGTTTATAAAACTCCAAACAATGCTGATGTGAAACTTACCGCAAACGATTTGAAGGTTGATAATACCCAAAAAGTTCAGAGGTTTTTACATTTTAATCTTACCGCAGATATCGAAAAAGCCGACAAAAAACTACATTTCAACATAAAAGACAATAATACCGTTTTCTTTAAAGACAATCATTTTCACGTAGAAAAATGTTTTCTTGATGTTAATAAATCGAAGATTTTCTTCAACGTAAATGCAGACAGAAAGAAAAATTTTAATGCGGAGATTTATTCCGATAAAATTGATGTAAAAGATGTGTTGACCCTTATAGATTCACAGATTATCGAAAATAATATAAATGAATCGCTCTCTTATTTTTCGGATTTGGACGGAAGTTTCAACTTCAACATAAAACTCTCAAATAACGATATTTCAGGTGTTGTAGGATTAAACAAAATATTTTGTAAGATAATTTTGGTAAACAATATTCCGCTAACTCTTGAGCAGGGGAAAATTTTACTCAATAAAAAAACTGTCACCCTTAAAGATATCAAAGGATTTTACGGCTATAACAAAGTAAATTCCGTCACTATGGACGGAACTGTTGATGATTATTTAAAAACCATTGATACAAAATTGATTGCACGTGCTGTTGTAACAAATGAGTTTATGAAAAATTATTTGTCAAAAATGCTCAAAACTCCGATTGAACTGACAGGAGGCACTACAAAAACCCGTCTTGATTTTAAATCAATTAACAATAAAATTGATATGAATTGGTATTTCGGATTGCGTGAAGGACAGGATATACTGCTTGACGGTGCATCTTTCAGCCCCGTAGAATTTGCCAGAGGGGTCAAATCCGATATGCACTTTGAAAATAATCTCTTAACTATCAAATCTCTTGATTATTATATAGTTCCCGAACGACTTTTGAAAGGAGAACATAAAATAAAAAAACTCCGTCCGATACTCAAATTTTTCGGAAATATTGATGTTGCAAAAGGTTCTCTCGTAAAAGATTTGGGATTTTCTATTTCCGAGGAAATGCCGAGTGAATTTTTAAACCTTCTTATCGGTGACAAATTTTTCAAAAAAGGAAAAGTTTTCGGAACGTTAAAATACGACAATACGGGCAATTATCCGATTTTAGACGGCAATTTGGTTATGGATAAGGTTGCAATTCCTTCGCAGAGAATTTTTGTTAAACATGGTGAAATTAACACTACAAAAGGACTTGTAAATATTTCCGCACAAGGCGGTTACAGACGCTCAAAATTCGATATCAACGGAGATATTGCAAACGAAGTTAAGTTCCCCGTTGTTGTTAAAAATTTGGATTTAACGGTTGATAATATTGATATAGAGAAATTTTTGGCATCTGCAAACAATCAGAAATCCGAAGCGATTACGTCCGAAAAATTTGATTTTTCGCCTTCGGGTGAAGCCAAAAATGATGATGACGACACTCCGACATTTGATATCGGAAATTTTGTGGTCGAAAATTGTCTTTTGAAAGTTAATAAAGGTAATTACAAAAATATTACTTTCAGTGATGCGGAAGCAAACCTTACACTTGATAAAAACAGTGTCTTAAAATTAAATTCAAACACTTTTAATATCGCAAACGGTCAATCCTCCGCAAAAGTTGATTGTAATCTCAAAAAACACAAATATGCAATGATTTTGGATATTAAAGATGTTGATTCCGATTTGCTTGCAACGGATCTGTTAATGCTTCCGAGAGAAATTTCGGGCAAGGCAAGCGGTTTGATTGACTTTAATACCGATAATTCTTTAAAACTCAACGGAAAAATTAAATTTGACATAAAAGACGGTACTATACAGAAAATAGGGTTTGTTGAATATATTTTGAAAGTTGCGGCACTTTTCAGAAATCCGTTGACAATGATTAGTCCGTCTACGGTTTCCGATTTAATCAATGTTCCCGAGGGAAATTTTGACAAGATAAACGGAACTTTGGTGTTGAAAAATAACGTTATTGAACGAATGATGATTCGTTCAAGCGCACCACAGTTGAGTTCGTTTATTGTAGGAAGTTATAACCTTGAAAACAGTGATGCGACATTGAGAATTTATACGAAGTTCAGCAATCGTAATAAAGGATTGTACGGTTTGTTGCGGAACATTTCACTTAACAGCCTTGCAAACAGAATACCTTTAACAAGTAAAAATGACAGTAATTATTATTCCGCGGAACTTTCAATGCTTCCCCCGATTGATGCTGACGAAAAAGACTGTCAGGTATTTTTGACAAAGGTGGACGGAGATATTGAGCATAATAACTTTATTTCGTCTTTGAAGAAGATTAAATAGTAATATTCCCCGAAACGGCAAAGACTTTTGTCCGATTAAATATTTTAGAAAAAGTATCATAATAATTTTGGAGGTTATTATGAAAGCATTAAAAATTATATCTTATATCCTTGTTTTAATCGGAGCATTGAACTGGGGGCTTGTAGGCTTTTTCAATTTTGATTTGGTTGCGTTTTTATTTGGCGAAATGACGCTATTGACGCGAATTGTCTACGGTCTTGTAGGTATCAGTGCGATAGTATCAGCGATAACGGTATATGCATGCTACCGCGATCATCACGAATATTGATTTCCGTATAATATTGATGTATATTTTAACTGAAAAAGGAGGTTATTATGTACCACGTTTATACGGAGAGAAATCATTCGGAGTTCACTAAGACTGAAATAGCTCAATGCAAAGACTACGATACGGCTTTATTAAAGGCGCAAAAAGCCGTTGAAGGTAAAGAAGGCTATAACTATATTGTCGAAGAAACCGACGGCAGTATGAATAGCTACGGAGAACTTATTGCCCGCGTTGTAGCCGAAGGTTAAAAAAAGAACCGAAAGGTTCTTTTTTTATTACCAAGGGTAATCGTTATCTATTTTCCAACCATCTTTATAAATGAGTGTTGAACAACTGACATTTCCATTATTTGTGTTGTTATTGTTGCCGGAAATCCATTGATATTTGCAGGATTGGAGATTTTGCTCTCTCGTATTATTCATATCCGGAGGTACAAGCATACCAACATTGTTTATCTTAAAATAAAATCTTTCCCTTGTAGGATGTTTTAAATATTTACTGTTTATATCAGTATGTTTTTGGGCATTTGTATAAAATATGATTGTAGGCTTGTTATTCCCCGAAAGCCAACTTGTTGAAGAAGACAGAATAGCCTGTGTGCCGTCAGTAAATACAAATCTTACCCCTCCCGTAAAATCACCATGAATATGCAATTCTGTGTCGACATCTTCAACATTTTTAATATATGGCTTTATGTATTTATTATACAAGTCCAAACTGCTACTATAATTCCACGTTGAGAACTCTCCGTTTTCCGTAACTGCCATTTGTAATACTTGAGTCATGTTTGTGTAAAATTTTTTTATTTTATTTATCGTTACTTGTTTTTGATAATTTGTAATAAGTGCGGGCAAAGTCACTGCAGCAACGACTCCGATTATGCCGAGGGTGATAAGAACTTCGGCAAGAGTAAAAGCACATTTTTTATTCATGTAACCTCCTTTATACAAATCATATACTTTTAAAGCTAAATTGTCAATATTTAATATTTTAAATTTATTAAATCTTAAAGCAAATTATTTGAAAATTACCAATAAGGAGTTTTATGGATATAAAAAAGACACTTGGGAAACGCATACAGGACTTTAGAAAAAGTCGTAATCTTACTCAAGAACAGCTTGCGGAATTTATAGGAATTGACACTATTTCTTTGAGCAAGATTGAAACAGGGCGAAATTATCCGACTGCCGAGAATTTGGCAAAGATTGCAACTATTTTTAATGTAGAGGTTTATGAACTTTTTATTGATGATAATATAAAGTCTAATGATGAATTGTTGTCTGAAATTAATGAAGGTATCACAAAAATAAGCAAAGACAATAAAAAATTGCATATTTTGTCTGCGGTTGTGAGAAAATTGACTGCATAAAATTTTTATTTTACATTCAAACTTTTTGTAAGATTATAAATTATCTCTAATTTTTCGGAATTATCAACAATTTGGGCGATATTTTTGTTTATCATTTTAATCAATTCTTCGGGGGGTTTTTAATTAAAGGATAAAGCTGTGTTAAATTTATAGTAAAAAAGGCGATTTTTGAAATCGCCTTTTTTGATATTTGATTAACGTTTTGAGAATTGGAAACGTTTTCTTGCACGTTTACGACCGTATTTTTTACGTTCTTTAACGCGCGGGTCACGGGTCAAAAGACCTTCCAATCTTAATACGTTTTTGTATTCTTCGTTTACTTTTACCAAAGCTCTTGAAATACCATGTCTGATAGCTCCGCATTGAGCAACGATTCCGCCGCCTACCGCTTTTACTTTGACATCATATTTTTCCTGATTATCAGTCAATACAAGAGGTCTGTAAACCAACATTTCAATAGCAGGTCTGTTACCGATATAATTTTTCAAAGTTTTACCGTTAACAAAAATTCTGCCTTTACCTTTTACAAGTTTTACTACCGCAATAGAGGTTTTTCTGCGGCCTGTTGCCATAATTTCTTTATCTGCCATTATTTAGCCTCCTTTTCAAGCACGATGGGTTTTTGTGCTGCGTGCGGATGTTCACTTCCGTTGTAAACTTTCAACTTGGTGAACTGAGTATCACCTAAAGTATTGTGCTGCAACATACCTTTGACAGCTTTTTCAATCAAAAGTCTTGCATCTTTTTCACGTAATTCTTTTACGCTTGCGCTTTTCAAACCACCAGGGAAACCCGTATGGTGATAATAGATTTTATCTGTTTCTTTTTTACCCGAAACAACAACTTTGTCCGCATTGATAACGATTACGAAATCGCCTGTATCAACGTTCGGAGTATATTCGGGTTTATTTTTACCTCTGAGAATGTTAGCGACTCTTACTGCCAATCTGCCCAAAGTTTCGCCTTCGGCATCAATAAGATACCATTTTCTTTCAACTTCAAGAGGTTTTGCTGAATATGTTTTATTCATTTTATTTCTCCGTTATTGTAAGTATGTTACTTTCATTAACGTCAGACCATACGGACTGACTGTTTGTCCCGCCTTTGTCCTGTCACACGCATCAAGAACATCTTTCATGTGTTCAGGTTCAAGGTGGTGTCCTTCTATTTCAAGAAGGGTTCCGACAATCGTTCTGACCATATTGTAAAGAAATCTGTTTCCCACAATATCAATCATAACTCTATCGCCGAGCCTGTGGCACTCGGCGCGTTCAATAATACAGACTTTGCTTGGGTTTAGCGTTCCGGAGTTTTTGAAACTTGAGAAATCGTGTTCACCGAGTAAATAGCTCAATGCCCTGTTCATTCTCTCAATATCAACGTCAAACTTCACCCTCATCAAATCTCCGTCAAACGCGTTCTTATATTTACGATTTATAAAAACGTATCTGTAATATCTGCGGATAGCGGATTTTTGTGCGTGAAACCTGTCGCTGACGACTTCCAAATCACTGACGGAAATATCTTTTGGTAAGACTTCATTCAACTGATAGACAAACTTTGAAGCAACAATACATTCGTCTGTGTCAAAATGAATTACCTGCCCTATGGCATTGACACCTCTGTCGGTTCTTCCGGAAAAGACTGTCTTGAACTGTCGGTTGTTATTTTCGGTATTGCTACCGATTTTCAATTTACGAAATGCTTTTTCAAGTTCGCCTTGTATAGTCGGAGTTTCTATTTCTTTGCCATTTTCAAATTGAATTTGACTTCCGGCATAGTTTTTACCGATATACTGAACCTGAAGTGAGTAACGCATCAGCTTATACCAACTGGATTAAAGCCATTTCCGAAGCGTCACCGCGTCTGGGCGGTAATCTGAATATTCTTGTGTAACCGCCTTGTCTGTCGGAATATTTTTTTCCGATAATTGTGAAAAGTTTTCTCAAAACAGTTTCAGAAGCTAATTTTTTGTCAGCTTGTGCAGTTTCAAAAACTTCTCCTGTTGCCAAATCCATGAATTTACCTGTTTCTTTATCGAAAATGAATTTAGCAGCTTGACGACGAGCGTGGAGGTCGCCTCTTTTTGCAAGTGTGATAATTTCTTCAGCGTATGGTTTCAAGGCTTTAGCTCTTGCCATAGTTGTTTTAATTTCACCATATACAAAAAGTTCAGTCGCCAAAGATCTCAACAAAGCATCTCTTTGATCCTTTGCTTTTGATAGCGTATGTTTTTTAGTTTGGTGTCTCATTTTTATTTTCCTTTATATTCTTTATATTCTTTATGTCTTGGATTATTGGCAAATCGAAACTGATTTATTTTATAAAGTTTCTCGTGCCGGATTCGCTTTGTTGTTCTGTTACAAGTTTCCTTACACAGCTCGCTTAAGCTAACACGGTGCACTTGCCAAAATCCGCTACACTTCTTCTTCGATTTCAGGATTTGGAGCCAAATCCAAACCGAAGTGGTGGAGTCTTTCGATTACTTCGTCGGAAGACTTCTTACCGAAGTTTTTAATGTTGAGCAAATCGTGTTCAGATTTTTTCAACAATTCCGACATTGAGTTAATGCTTGCGCGTTTCAAGCAGTTATAAGCTCTTACTGACAATTCCAATTCTTCAATAGTCATTGTCGGAGCATCATTTTCTTCTTCATTAGAATCTTCTATTGACATAGAAGGAGCTATAACAGGTTGACCCGTAATAGATGCAATTTGCATAAAGTGTTCAATCAAAAGATTTGAAGCCTGACTTAATGCATTTGTTACATCAACAGAACCGTTAGACCAAATTTCCAAAGTTAATTTGTCAAAGTCGATTGAATCACCTACACGAGTGCTTTCTACATTATAGCTTACGCGTTTGATAGGCATAAATGTTGCATCAATCGGCAAGAAGTCGATTGCGTAGCCTTTGTTATCTCTCGGTACGTCGTGAGCAACATAGCCTTTTCCCGATTCTACGGTAACATCAGCGTGAAAACTTCCGCCATCAGCAACCGTACAAATCAACCAATCAGGGTTAACAACTTTAACACCTGCAGGAAGTTGAATATCACTTGCGAGAACCGGTCCGGGACGGTCAACATCTATTCTCAAATATTGAACATCTTTGGAATCAGTCTTTACAACAAGTCCTTTAAGGTTAAGCATAACGTCGATAACATCTTCCAAAACACCCGGAATTGCGGTATATTCGTGAGTAATACCTTCAATTCTTGCGGAAGTAACGGCAGTACCTTCAAGACTTGATAAAAGTACACGTCTTAAAGAGTTACCGATTGTTGTACCAAAACCTTTTTCCAACGGTTCAATTACGAATTTACCGTATTGTGAGCCGTCAGAACTCGTTGTTGTATTAACGCATTTAATTTTTAATTCCATTTTAATTCTCCTGATTTTTGTTAACTAAAATTTTAACGATAAGTACTTATCTAATCGGACTTATCCGACTTATTACTTAGAATAGTACTCAATTACGAGTTGTTCTTTGAAATCCGGATCAAGTTCTTCTCTTTCGGGAATTCTGTCAAAAGTGATTTTCAATGCTTCTTTGTCGATAGTCATCCAAGCGGGAGCGCAAGCCATATCAATCATTTCGGTTACTCCTTTTAAGAATTCCGAACTTCTTGATTTAACCGTAATTACATCACCTGCTTTTACGATATAAGAAGGAATATCAACTTTTTTGTCGTTAACTCTAACGTGTCCGTGGTTAACGATTTGTCTTGTTTGTTTACGAGTTATACCGAAACCTGCTCTGAAAAGTACATTATCCAATCTTGATTCAAGAATTTGAAGAAGGATTGTACCTGTAACGCCTTTTCTTCTTGCTGCTTCGCTATAATATTTGGCAAACTGTTTTTCGCTTACCAAATAAGTTAATCTGATTTTTTGTTTTTCATTCAAGTGAATAGCATATTCCGAAAGTTTCTTTCTTACCGCACCATGCTGACCTGAAGCATTTTGTCTCATAGAAGAAGTCAACTTTCTGTTAGATAAATCTTTTACTCCGTAGTTGCGGAATAATTTATTTGTAGGTCCTGTGTATTTTGCCATTATTTTCTCCTTTTCTTTTCGGGGCATCTCATGGTTTGTTTCTTTGGCTTTGAAACAAGCCCCCGTTTTTAGTGAGCCTGTGAGTTTTGTGAGTGAGGTGAGTAAAGTTTTTACTCTACTCAAATTACTCACTTACTATACTCTGCGTTTTTTCGGCGGTCTGCAACCGTTGTGCGGGATAGGAGTAACATCTTTAATCAATGTAATTTCCAAACCTGCGGCTTGAATTGCTCTAATAGCCGTTTCACGACCCGATCCGGGTCCTTTGATGTAAACTTCGACCTTTTTCATACCTTGGTCGATAGATTTTTTCGCTACCGATTCAGCTGCTGATTGAGCTGCAAACGGAGTACCTTTTCTTGCTCCTTTAAAGCCTGCAGCACCTGCTGTTGCCCAAGCAATAGCATTACCCTGCGTATCGGTAGAAGTAACGATTGTATTGTTAAATGTTGACTGAATATGTACAACACCCTGCAATACGTTCTTTTTTTCTTTTTTCTTTGTTTTTACCGGTCTTGCCATTTTTTGTTCCTTTATATTTTAATTATTATTTACTCAATAAAGTGAGCGGGGTGAGTGAAGTGACTGAGGTGAGTGTTGCTTATAACTTTACTCACTATACTCACATTACTCACTTGATTACGCTGTCTTTTTCTTAGTTATAGCTAAGCCTTTTTTACCGCGTCTTGTTCTCGCATTTGTTTTGGTTCTTTGACCGCGTGCGGGAAGGTTGCGTTTATGTCTTAAACCTCTGTAAGAACCGATTTCCTGCAGACGTTTAATGTTCATTGTAACTTCACGTCTCAAATCACCTTCGATATGGTAATTTGCAAGTTCGTTTCTTAAAAGTTTAATATCTTCATCCGTCAAATCATCTGTTCTTAAATCAGGTGATATTTTTGTAGCTTCAAGAATTTTCTTTGCTCTTGTGGGTCCTATACCGTAGATGTAGGTCAATGCTACTTCCATTCTTTTGTTACGAGGTAAATCTACCCCAGATAGTCTTGCCATTTTAATTATTTCCTTTCTTGGCTTTTGATATTTGCTTCAAACTTGGTTTTCCGCAAATTCGGTTGTTAGATTTTTTTGGATATGAGGCTTAAATACTTCCTCACCAATCACTGATTATGTGCGTGATTTCCACAATTTTAATTTGCTTAACGGTTGTATTAGTTTATTGCTTCACGCTTCGCAGTCATTCACTCCATTTTACTGCGTAAAATTGTCGCTACTCCGCGTTACTTCGTGTTCGTTCGCTTTCGCTCACTCCACAACCTCTCACAAAACAATTCACTGAATTGTTTTGTTCGGCAGAGTGCAAAAACTACCCTTGACGTTGTTTATGTTTCGGGTTTTCGCAAATTACGGCAATTCTGCCTTTTCTTTTGATACATTTGCATTTGTCGCAAATGGGTTTTACTGATGATCTTACTTTCATTTTGTTTTCCTTTATGTTATTTGTTCGTGAGATATTTAATTAAAGTGAGAGGTGAAACGTGAAAAGTTCTTTTCGGTTCGCTTTGCTCTCAAAACTATTTCAATCTGAATGTTATTCTTCCTCTTGTGAGGTCGTAAGGTGTCATTTCGACTTTAACCTTATCACCGGGTAAAATTCTTATGAAATTTTTTCTGATTTTGCCTGAGATGTGTGCCAATATTTCGTGATCGTTTTCAAGTTTTACGCGAAACATTGCATTCGGCATAGCTTCTAAAATTGTACCTTCAACTTCTATTACGTCTTTAGACATTGTTTTTCCTTGTTAATTTAAATCGACTAATGTGCATAATACATTATATATTTTATAATATTTGCTAAATATTGAATTGCAAGCGGTTTTGACATGTTTTTAAGATATGTGTATAAAAAGAAATTTTGATTGTTTTTATAAACAAGGCACACTTACAATAAATAAAGGTACGACAAAAAATCCCTAATACCAAAAGTTTTTAGGGATTTGTAAATTTTTGTTAAGTTTTTTAATTATTTATATTTTTAATTAAACAATTCACCAAGGGTAATCACTTTCAATTTTCCAACCGTCTTGCATTATTTTAGCTCCGCATTTGCCTCCTGCATATCGTTCGTTTGTACCTTTTTGACACTGATACCCACCGCCTAAATAATCAGACTTTAACTGCTCATTTGTTTGACCTTGAGAGTGAAACATCAACTTATTACTTTTGGGAAATAAATTAAGCATGAAAATATCTTTTCCCAATCTATTCGGTTCTTTTTTAGCGTTTATATCAATAAACATCCAATAATATTCATCATAAATTTTCCTTTCAATACATACTGATGTAACGTCAGGTAATGCAATCCATTTAGGATAAGAAATAAAAGATACACCATCTATTGTATAAATAGGATGCTCACCACCATTTTCATCTGCTATTCTTTTATAATAGGGGGCAATATACTTATCAAAAAATAAATATGGATCATCAGGAAAATCCCAAGTTGACATATCTCCATTTTCACTCATCGAATTTTGCAAAGCGTTTTGTAAATTTGTATACGATTTTTTTAATTTATTTACGACTGCCTGTTTTTGATAATTTTGTACAACAGTAGGCAAGGTCATGACTGCGACAACTCCAATTACACCCAATGTAATCAATACTTCCGCAAGAGTAAAACCTTTAAATCTTCTCATAAATACTCCCTTTCTGTGTTTTTGAACATAATATTGTTCATATTAACATGATATAGCATTTTTATAATTTTGTCAATACTTTAGGATTAGATAATGAAAGATGACAGGTTATTACAACTCGGGCAAAAAATCCGATATGAAAGAATGAAACAAAATTTGAGCCAAGAAGAACTTGAAGAAAAATCAAAGGTTTCAAGGCGAGCCATAAGCGAAATTGAACGAGGTAACACAGATATAAGATATACGAATTTATATCAAATAGCATCTGCTTTCGGATTGACAGTTTCTGAGTTGTTGGATTTTAAATTATAAATAAAATCATTATGAAAAACTTAAAATTATTGGAATTGGGTAATAAAATAAGACTTGAGCGACTCAAAAGGGATTTGTCGCAGGAGCAGTTGGCGGAAGCGGCAAACGTATCAATCCGCACAATCAGTGACATTGAGCGAGGAATAACGGACATAAGATATACAAACCTTTTACAAATCGCTGAGGCTTTCGGACTGACAATTTCTAAATTGTTGGATTTTAAATACAGTTAGGCTACTTCAAGATCATATCCTAATTCTTGAAAGATTTTTACAACTGTTGAAAACTTTGGCTCTTTTTCGTTTTTGAACAAACTATACAAATGAGTTCGTGACATGCCAATCTTTTTTGCAAATCCTGCCACAGTATCTTTTGCTTTTATTGCAATTTCTAATGCACGGTAAAATGAATTAAAGTCACCATCTTCAAGATAATCTTTTAAACTTGCATTCAAATATAATTTGATATCTTCATCAGATTGTAAATTATTAACTATATAATTTTCTAAATCTATTGTGTGTTTTAGTTCTTTCATTGTAAATTCCTCCATTCTTGAAGTATCATTTTGGCTTTTTTAATATCATCTGTTTGAGTTGATTTATCACCGCCATTAATAAGTAAAACTATTATTGAATTAATTTCCGTGTAATAAATTCTATAACCTGAACCAAAATTTAGTCGCAGTTCCGATATTTCTTTATCAATTTTTTTACAGTCACCAAAATTATTTTCCAATAATCTTGTTAATCTCGATTGTATTCGAGCTTTTATCGGCTTATCAAGTGAATTAAACCAATCCGTAAATGGGACTTTACCGTTTGATAACTGTGCAATTTTGACAATTCGTTGTTTCATATTATCAATGTACTCTATAGCAGACAGTTTGTCAACACATAATTGTTAATTTTCATTACAAAAATATTAAACTCTGAAATGTTATGGGAATAAAATACTTAATTAATATATAAGGAGAGTTTATGAGAGTAGACGGTATTGAATCCGAAGACGATTTAAAAAAAGCACAGGCGGCAGCACAGGCGCAAGGCACAAGTGTTACCGATTATAAAGCGTGGAGCGATATTTTAAAACAGTTTGACGAATACGGAGTTCAATCAACCGGTTCTTATGCGGGCGACAAAGCCAAAATGCAGGAAATTGAACAGGCTGTTCAGGAATATGTTCAAGAAATGCAGGTACAAGAAACCCAGCAACCCAAAAACAAAGAACCCGAAAAGGTTCAGGAAATAACCAAAACAGACAGAGAACAAGAAATTAAAGCAACCGTCGTAAATGCTACAAGCGACCAAATTATGGCAGATTACATGAAGTATTATCATTTGCTGATGTGATTATAGTTTGAGTATGATAAGTAAGGTAGGTTTGAGAAGTTTGATAAGTACTTTAACGTAATGTACTCACCGTACTTATCCGACTTACCTTACTTATCTCACTTATTTAAACACCCTCACTCTGTTCAAAGGCCAAAAGCGAAAAACAGCTCTGCCCACGAACCTTTCTTCGGGCAAAAATCCCCACCATCTGCTGTCAAACGAGTTTCCGCGATTATCACCCATCATAAGAAATTTATGTTCGGGAATAACAACAGGACCGCAAAGCATATCTTCCGTACAAGGTTTGTCGTAATATTCACTTTGAATATACGGTTCATTCAGCGGTTCATCATTTATATAAACAGTACTTTTGCCGTCTTTATCCGTTTTTATTTCAAACTTATCTCCCGGAACTCCGATTACACGCTTGATATAAGCGATATCTTTACAAAAAAAGCCCGTCAAACGGGAGAATACACGCCACGGAGTATTGGAAAGTTTTTCAAACGGCGGATAAAACACCATAATATCTCCGCGTTCGGGAACTTTATAAAACCTTGAAAATCTCTCCACAACAATTCTGTCGCCTTCAAGAAGTGTCGGGCGCATTGAACCTGACGGAATCCAACGAATTTCCCCGATAAAAAATCTTATTATAATAACCATTACAACCACAAATATGACGGTTTCAATGATTTCACGCACCGCAGGATTTAACTGCATATATTTTTCTTTAAGTTGTTTAATCATTTCTCAAAAGTTCCAAAAGCTCTTTCAATGCTGTTTTATACGTATTTTCTTCAATATTTTCCAAAGCCGAAACCGCTTTGTCAATATAATTATTTAATAAATTGACGGTTTTTTCAAGTCCGTTGTCATTAATTTCTTTTTTGCCCGAAAATATAACAGGAGCGGTAAAAATTCCTTCATCAAAATCCGATTTTGAAGTTTTACAATTAATCAAATCATCACGAATTTGAAAGGCTATGCCGAAGTTTTTTGCAAAATCACAAGTTTTTTGGGATTCTTCGGCTAAAGCCCCGGAATGACAACCGATTAAAACAGCCCCCTGCACGGCGGTTTCAAAAAGTGAAGCGGTTTTTTGCTCGGATTTTCTGATATACTCTTCGATTGTCGTAATTTTATTTTTATCAAAATACTGTTGAACTTCGCCCTTGGTCATAGTTTCAAAGGTTTTGCGAAACATTTCTGTCAATTCGGGAATTGCGATTTTTAAAACTTTTTCAAATGCCAAAGCGAGCAAATAATCCCCCGCAATTACTGCAAGTTTTGCGTCAAAAATATCGTTCAGCGTTTGTTTTCCTCTGCGCGTGGAGCTTCCGTCAATAATATCGTCGTGAATAAGCGAAGCGTTATGAGCAAGTTCTATTGCGGTTTGAAATTCTGTTTGTTTTTCGTCAATCTCAAATCCGAGGGCTTTAACATACAAAAAAGCAACAAGCGGTCTTATGCGCTTTGACGGGGCATTTAAGATTTCGGAAAGTTTTGATTTCAGAGGTTCGGGAAGCTCTATTCCCTCAAAAAGATTTATTTTATTAATATCTTCGCGAACGGTATCAAAGATTTTCTGATATTTTTGGTTAAAACTCATAAGTTTATTTTAACATAAAATATTAAAATTAAGTATGATAAGTTAGGTAAGTTTGATGAGTTTGATGAGTTCTTTAACGTAATGTACTTACCGTACTTATCCGACTTACCGTACTTATCATACTTAAAAAAAAACGACTCGCTGTTGCTCGTCGTTGGAAAATCAATAGGAAAAAGGGAAAGGAAAAATTTTATGTAAAACGTGAGAAGTGAAAAGTTCATTTCTCTTGTTGTTATTTAATTTTGGTTAATGAACAGTTTTTCCTGCTCATTTGATTACCCGAATGTTTTGAAGGAGGATTCGGTATTTTTTTGGATTACCTGTCCTACGGCTTCAATTTCGGTTGAGATTGCTTTTTGTTCCGTATCAAGTTGTTTCAATCTCAATTCAAGGTTTTTGTCTTCCGACTGGATAATTTCGATTTTTGCGTTTATCTCCTGAATTGCCTGATCGTATTCATATTTTTCATATTCATACTGATTCATTGCATCTTCGTAAGCTGCTTGATCGGTTGCGGTTTGAGTAGTCAATGCGTAAGTAATCGGCGGGACATTGGTAAGAACGGTTCCGTTACTGTCGTATTGAGGAATTGTTATGTTGATGTATCTGCCTGAGCTGTCTTTCTCGATTAAACAACCCGGTAATGCTTTGATTTCTTCTGATTTTGTTTCACTGCCGATCTTGTAGCAGTTAATATTTGATTGAGAATTACCGTTTTCATCATAAATTGCGCCCTGCAAATCGGATAATTTGTAGAAATACGGTTCAAATTCGCCTGTGGTTGTATTTTTGACGTATCTGACCATATAATCGCCATCACCGTATTTTGCTTTAAGCAATTCGAGATATTCTGCTTCTTCTCGTTTCAAGTTTTCGATTTGGTCATCCGAAAGTGTGCTTAAATATTCATCATCACCCGCATAAGATTGCTTTGTGACTGTTTCCGGTTCGGGAATATCTCCTTGAATAAGCGTAGTATAATTAGAATCGTTTGCGTCAATCTGATACCAGGCTTCCTGACCGTTATAATCAATTACGTAGAATTGGTTTGTTCCGTCAGTATAAACTTTAGCCTGATGTTCGTTGCCGTTTCCGTCGGTATCGTCTTCATCAAGAGTTGAAGTTTCCATATATCGCAAAGTTTTGTTGTTATAAATATAATTACCTGTTTTTTGCTGATACGGAGTACCATTAATTTCGCCTAAGGTACGTAAAGTTTTTGCACCGACTCTGAAAGGTCCTGCTGTTTTGTCACCCGCACAATTAACAATACTTGTAGATGCACCTACAACGGAGAAGTCATCAACCCATTGTCTGAGATAGCTTACAACATAAGTTCCGTCATTTTGTGCAATCATAGCGGTAATTTGGTTTGTCAAAGCACCGTCTTCAAATGTGTAAACGGTTTTGGTATAGTCGTCGACAGACGGAGGAACAGGAACTGCCATACCCAACAAATTGTTGTAGTAGTTAGCAGACTGGTTGGACAAACACGTTCTTTGCTGGTTCACTTGTTGACCTTCAAATTCAACGTTGTTCTTCCTGGCTGTCAAACCTAAAAATCTGGCTTGTGATGCTGCCATTCCCATAGCTGTCGAACTTCCTTTCGCTTGTAGTACTTCTGTAATCATGATGTCGGCACATGTTTTCAAAAACTTTAAACATTTTAGATGTAATGTTAAGAAATTGTTACATTAAAGGTGAAAGGTGAGAAGTGAGAAGTGAAAAGTTCATTAAGCTCGCTTCGCTCGGAAATATATATTTATGTTCGCGTAGCGAACCGATAAGGACTTCTCACGTTTCACCTCTCACCTCTCACTTTTCACCCCTAAATCTCGGATTTAGGTATGAAAGTATAGCCCCGCCTATTTCTTCGTTCGGGTCAAAGTTGGAAGTTTGAGGATGCATAGAATTTTGAATAAGCATTTTTACCAAAGGCCCAAAAGCATCGGGAACTTGAATTTTTCTGTAAATTCCCGCCAAAAATGTTTGAATATTGGGGGAAGTTGTGTTGTTAAACCTTGCCAAAACCGGATACATCTTTTCGACGTCTTTTGTTCCGTTATCAAGCATGCTGTTTAATATATATAATGTTTCGGTAATTTGCGCCTCGTTGTTTGAATGAATTAAAACATCCGCAATATAAGGCAGAGCCTTTTCTTTTTGGTTTACAAAATAATTAACCTTGTCGGGATTTACTATTGTGTAATTTCTGTTTCCGGAAGGAAGTTGAGTTGCAAATTCGGGTGTTTTTTCAAATTTGTCGCACCGTAATTGGCATGGAATTTGTAAAGACGGAAATTCCTGTTTTAATGTTTGTAACCCCTCACCCGAATTTCTAATTTTCGAGGCAAAAAATTGTTGCCTCTCAAATTGAAATTCTTCCCTCTCCCTCAAGGGGCGAGGGTGATTATAATATATATTGTTATTTATTGCATTAATCATAATGACCTCTATGAATATACAAACGGCGGGCCGTTTTTGATTTCGAGCAATATATTATCCGCCATGACTTTTAATTCTTCTTTCGGTTTGCCTTGACGCACCTGTTTGTAAAACTCGTCCATAAGCGGTTGAATTGCCGCATCTTTCTTGGATTTAAAATTTTTCAACTCGGTTGAAACAAGTCTCTGTTGCAATTCCGCTTCGGTATCGGCATTGAATTTTTTAACCTGAACTTCTTTTATCGCATCACCAAACACTTTTCCGCCGTATCCTATTGCCGTCAGCCCTGTTGTTCCGAGGAACAAAGCCCTGAATTGCGGGTTATCCGTATCCAAAAGATAGTTGTACAAAAATGCTCTGTAATCATTTACGTGCGAATAGAATGTCGGTTTTGGAGTTTTTCCTCCACCGCAATAAATATTTGCATCAACCGTTGATTTATTTATTTCTTTGGAAACACGTCCGATAAATTCTTCTTTATCCTTCCAATTCAGCGGTTTCATAAACGTTCTTATTTCTTCTTCGGTAGCTTCAACCGTTTTAAACAGATTTTCAAGGCTTTGTTCATCTCTTTGTTTGGTTGACGATTTTGAATTTTTAACGACATTTGTAATTTCGTTTTTTGTATCTTTTATAAATTTTTCAAGATGTCCTTTGCTTTTGGTCAGATTTTTGAGTGACAAAAATCCCAATGCTACAATCCCCGCAAACGTTGCAAGTCCCGCAAGTGCGTATAATGCACCGTTTTTCTTTTCTTCACGATTGTAAGAACCGTTTCCGAACATCAATGATTTAAAACTTTCTCGACTTGCAGGTTTTCTTTCGGGTGTAGAGTTCAAATATTTTCCTAATTCAATGGCTTTTTGAGAGAGCATGCTCCTTGTAATTTGTATTTTTCCCGCAAAAGATTGGGTTTCTATGTTAATAAGTTTTTCCTGAAGATTTTTTTGGATATCCGCTTCGCGTTTTTTTACCCAAACTTCTTTAAACCCGTCAATAAAAGTTTTGCCCATAAATGCCATTGCAGTGAGCGCAAAAACACCTGTTCCCGCTTGAATTGTTTTGTAGTTCGGACATTCTACAATCCTGTAAAGTGCCTGAAAAGTTTCATCATTAATCGCGACATTTCTTACCGTTGGCGGAACGCGTTTTAAAGAATCCATAGTAAGATTAATTTTGGAACTGTGGTGAATAAGCCCCGTAACTCCCGCAATAGCACCCATTATGCCTAATGCTGCCGCGCTTATGGGCATCAAACTCTTTTTTGCCCTGTCATTTTCGTACAATTTTTCGGGCATTGAGGTATTTTTGGATATTACAAGAGTATCCATTGTCGAATTGAGATTGATATTCTCGCATTCGGGACAATCTTTAATAAAATTATTTACAAGTACACCTTCTTTTGTTTCGCCCGAAGTGCGTTTTTGGGCATTTGTAAGGTTTCTTTGTTGTCTTAATGTTTCTGCGTCATGCAGAGGGCTAATCGGCATCTTCTAAATCCTTTTTGGTTATTTTTCCGTACAAATCGTGTATAAATGTTTTGAGTTTAAACGCTTTTTTCGTTTCGTTCACTTTCTTTTCGTCATTATCGGCATCAAGAGGTTTGAATATTGCAAAGAGAGATTTTACTTTCTTTTTGAGATTTGAGAACGCATCGGAGATTTTCTTTTCGATTGCGTTTTTGAGTTCGCCTGCCATTGCGGTTAATTTATCTGAAATATCAGCCATTTTTTGAGAAACGAATTTAACGGCATTTGAAACAATATTTGGAATGTTTGCGACAGTTCTTAACGTTCCGCCAATTACCGTATTCAAGATAAAATTTGCGGGTTTGGCAATAATTGCGGGAGTATTTTTTGCAAAAAATCCACCGATATTTGCCAGTTTTTGACTTGAATTAATGAGGGCATTTTGAAATGCACGAACATTTTGTGCAAAATTTTGCGCATCTTGCTGCCTTTGTATTTGAGCATTTTTTTGCGCTTTGAGAAAAGCACCTATTGCCGCGCATTCGTTCCAACTCATTTCGCCGGGTTTTGCGGAAAAGTCCGCTTTTCTCATTCCGCCTCCGCCCATTCCGCTGCAAATCGGACACGCACCCTGTGGCAATCCGTGAGGACAACAGCCTATTTTTGAATTGTTTGTACGAACTGCATTTAAAGACATTAAAAAATCCTCTAACTTAGAGGACTCAAAGAGATAGTTTTACACTTTTGAACTGCACGCAAAAAGTGTTATCTTTTGAGTATTCCGACTTTTACGGCTGCGGCAACAGTCAGAGATGTTCACTCTGTTTCCTCTTATTGTAAGAATATGATAACAAAAATTTTAAGTCAATAATTTGTTTAGATTTATAAAAATTTGTTTTTGCCGGATAGTGTGTTAGTATAAAGATTATTTGGAGTATTGCGGTATTATTTCAGATTCGCCGAGAACAACGATAAAAGAAGCATATTCAACAAATCTTATATCTGACGGGCAAAAATGGAGTAAAATTTAAAATTGGGAATCGACGAAACCGCTAAAATTTTTTGAAATGTTGAACTTATAAAAGAAATATAAAATTTTTTCGCAAATAAGCCTCCGCCCTCAGTTCGCTCCCGCTCGAACCTCACCAATCTTCGATTGGCAGGTTTTCCATAAAAAAAAAGACCTTCTCAGGTCTTTTAATATTCTGGGATGGAAGGACTCGAACCTCCGAATGTCTGGACCAAAACCAGATGCCTTACCACTTGGCGACATCCCACCGCAATTTCTATATTATATCAAAAATCTTTATTGTCAACCTAATATATCGAAATTTCATAACTGCCGTTATCAATTTTAAAGTCCATTCTTATCATCTCGCCGTTATACCCTTCAGGCGGTACATTATACCTCGGGACACTCATCATCATATAATATACCGCATCATTCAAACTCTTATTATCCGAAGTCTTAATAAACCCCCTGTTAATCAATTTACCGGTAGAATCCACCGCAAACTTAACCGAGCATGACCCGCTGCCTTGAATACTGCCCACCGGAAATTTCTTAAACATTGCTCCGCGCAAATTTCCCTTATAACTCAACATCTCAGGACTGTTCGGATTATATTTTGGTTTCTCCGGCTGTATCGGCTGAACCTTTTGAGCAGGTTTAACATTCTGCCAAGAACTCTGTTGAGCAGGTTTTGTCTGAACAGGTTTCTGTGTATTTTTGGTTTGCTGACCCGCTTGAGATGCAGCATTCATAGTGTTTTTCGGAACATTAACAGGTTTTTTGACTTCAACTTTCGGCTCTGTCTTTTGCACTACTTTTTGTACAGGTTTTTGTACAACTCTTTGAGGCTGAACGACTTTGTTTTCATTCTTCTTAAACGGATTTAAAATTTCGTCCAAATTTATCGTCCTTACGGGTTCTTCAACCTTTGCAACAGGTTTTGGTGCAACATAAACAGGTGTATCGTCCCAAATTTTGTCAATAGTCGGAATATTTTTATCTTCAATGGTTTTAACCTTATTTTCAACCTTGTTTTCAACTTTGGCGGGCTGTTTTATCGGTATAAGCCAAACAATCAACGATAAAAACAGACAAAGAACAAAAAACACAACAGAAACAATTTTCGACTTCTGTTCAATAGAAAGCGGTTGGCGTTCAACCTTTTGCGAAACAACATCTTCAACAAAATCAAAAGTATTGTTTCCGCAATCACAATATTCAACTTTTTGGGGGTATTTATTACCGCAATCTTTACATATATACATTATCCGAGTCCCGCAATTATCAATCCTAATTTATAAATTCCCGCTACTGACAATGCAACAATAATCATTAGAACGATTATCGCAACCTGTCTTGTGATTTCGAAATCTTTTATTGCCTGTCTGCACTTTATCGCAAGCGGAATTTCTACAATTATACACAAAAAAGTACAAATAAATAACCAAACTTTAGCCATTATTTTGTACTCCTTTTAAATATTATCTGTTCAAACATCATCATCTTATGCATTTTAGGTTTAATCTGCGCGATTACAACGGTTGCAACCGCCAAAAGCATAATAAAAATAAGTGAAAACGTAACAATTTTTTTAGTGTCCATTCCTTACCCTTTCATAATCGGAATAATCATCAGGTGATGAAAATCTGTTGGTTGTACCGATTGCAAACAAACCTTCCACAACCGTCGAAGTCCTTTGAGTTCCGCGCGGAAAGTTCAAAATCGGCTTGTTCTGCATTTTTGCGATAACAGGTTTAACGTTATTTCTTGCCATATCCATATAATAAGGATTGCTGCATTCAACCTTTATGTTTGAAACATTTCCGAACTTGTCAACCAAAAACGAAAACTTAAATATTGTACCGAAAGCAGCGGTTTCGACATTTGAATTCATCATAATATGGTTGTGAATATTGCTTCTCCATATATTCCAGGCAATAATTTCTTCCTGCTCAGTCATATAAGGATTTTTGTTAGTCTGTTGAACAGGCTTTACCTCAACGGTTTTTTGAACGACTTTAGGAGGTGTCTGTTTTGGTTCAATCCTGCCTTGCAATGGTTCATTTATAAGTTTCTGTTCCTGTACGATTTTTTGATTTTCCGTATTCTTAATTATTCTGTCCAAAAGCTCTTTTTGAGAAGTTTCATTCGTATTTGTTTTAACATTTACGGTTTTGTTTTGCGGAGTTTGGACATTTATCGTTTTTGTAACGGTTTGAGTCGGTTGTGTTCCGTAATTTATCACAACCTGTTGAGTAGATTTAGGCTCATTTTGTGTTTGAATACTTATCGTCTGAGGTTGAACGGCTTCAATATTTTTCGGTTGCTCGGAAGCCGTTACAACGGGGATTTCCTGCGGAGTATAGGTATCGCTGATTCTTGTCAGCTTAAAATCGGCATCTTCAATAATAATCGGGTCATGCAGACTCGGATGTATTTTTATCGTGAAGAATGTCAACAACACAAATAAAATTAATACCGCTGTTTTTAGAAAATTCATAGTTAATCTTTATCTACTTTTGAAAGTAATTCATCACAAGCATAAATTTCAAATCTTGTTTGAGCCATAAACATTGTTTCCGCAATCAAAATGGCTGTCGGAACGAGAGCTGCGAGCAAACTTGTTAAAATACCCATCATATCTCCGCCTATTTCCGTCATAAAATATGTAACGTTCATCGTAAATTCAATAAATATAATCGCACAACCGATTGCCAATGCTTTGCGTTTATCGGATTCAAGGCGTCTTACACCTTCAAGTCCGTAGATGGTTACGCCATGATGCTGCCAATCACTGAAACCGTCCTGTTTAATGACTTGCGAGCCTTGAATTTTTTTAGTGCAATTAAACGCACTTACAAACTGGAAAAACGCAAATATAATCAAAACTGTCGCGAGTGACAAAAATACGGGACTGATTCTCAAGCCCGAAATTCTTACCCAGCCTGCCGCTTCAGGAAAACACATGGCAAGAGTATTTGAAACACCGTAAGCCAATACGGGCGCGGTAATAATACCTACAATCGCCTCTCCTGCCGATTTCAACTGTAAATTAAACATTTTATCTTTAATATACTGAAGTTTTGAATTACTCAAACTGTTTATATATCTTTCAATCCATTGTCTGTAAGATTTTATGACATTTTCAAAATCTTCACGAAATTCGTATTTGTCGAGAGCAACCGCCCATTCCCCGCTGCTGCTTTTAAAATATCCGCAACCTATTGCCAAAACTGCCATTATACCCGAGAAAAAGAACGAAATAAATATCGCAAACGTCATAAAATCATTCAAATTCATATAATAAACAAGGTTTACTACATAAACTCCGAGCACAAAAATCAATGAGAACAAAAGCATAAAAGTTTGTCCTAATTTTGCTGATTTCGGAACATCTTTTTGAATATGATTTTGCAAATACAAATATATCCCCTGTTTCAGCAACAAACAAATTCCGTAAATAAGTATTGTGTATATTGCCCAAACTTTAATGTTGGTCGGAAGGTGTAAGAAACTTGCGGATTCTTTGATGTTCAATCCCATAAGATAGTTTGAAACACCGAACGCGCAGAGCATTGCGCTCAAAAACATTGCAACATGCAGAAATATACTTGTTTTTGAATTTGTTGATAGTTTTGATTTCAAATCATTTATTTGAAAGGCTACTTGTTTTGTAATAGCTACACGCGCACTTTCCAAATCTTCTTTTTGTTTTTCGAGTTTGACTTTAGTAACCGCATTGACATCTTTTCCGTACAATCCCTTGATATCGTCTTCGGTCAAATCTTCTTTCCCTATTGAAGTTATTGTTTTTACGGTCGATACAGGTTCATCATGAATAAGTCTTATGCTGACAAATTCATTTGACTCCGCAAACATCAACTTGCAAACACTGCTGACTTCTACTCTTTTTATCGGCTGTCCTTTAAAAAGAACTTTTTCACTTTGAAAATTGTTTGTAATCGAGCATTTCCCGCCTGCAAACTGCAAAGTCAGCAAAATGTCGTAATTCAAATTCAAAATTACGTCACAATTTTGGTTTGTACCAATATTTATAACATCTTTGTTAAAAACTTTTTCACCTGATGATGTAGTTATTACCGTTGTCATTTTTACCTACCTTCCCAATGCATGAAGAAATCTTCTGATTGATTTATCTACGTTTTGTTCGGGCGAAACAATGAGTTTGTTTTCACCAAGAACGGGTGTTAATTTTTCTTTTACCGTGTCAAGTTTTGACGGGTGCGCGTCCAAAAACATCATAGAAATTTCGGGAGCGTATTTTTTGACTTCTTCAACGTTTTTGGGCAAAGTTTCCCAGTTGATTTGTTTTTCTACTGCTCCTTCGTTTTCAAGATCACCTATGACGACTACGGCGGGAACATACCCTTCTTTTTTCATCGTCAAAACATGTGAGAACGCTTTTTTCAAGCCTTCTCCGTATGCCGTTCCGTAATCTTTTGAGTCATATTTCGTAAAAGCGTCCATTGACTTTGTGATAGTACTGCCGTTCATTGGAGTGCCTTCGTATATAAGATATGCGTCTTGCGAAACTCTTAAAATCTTAATTTGATCTTCGGGATCAAGCAGATTGCAAATTTGTTTGAGTATTTTTTTCTGTTCGGGTAAACGTTTCTGATTTGATGCCGAAGAATCAACGACAAAAATAACCGCTGCCGCATGAAAATCGTCAACTTTTATTTTACTCAACCCTGCCCAAATAAACTTTATTGCCACTGAAAGTATCAGTATTACCAGCCCTAATGTAATCAGTCTTTTATCTAACTTCATATTTCCTCATTCCTGTTAAAAATAATATAGCATACATTAGTTTTGACTGCAAACGGTCGTTAAAAAAAGTTAACGGAAAAAGATACCGGTGAGGAACAAAAGCAGAGTAAGATAAGTAAGATAAGTGAGGTAAGTAAGGTAAGTACATTACGTTAAAGTACTTAGCATACTTACCTCACTTATCTTACTTTATTTTTAAAAGGCGGATTTCTCCGCCTTATGTTTTATTGTTTTTATGTTAAATCATCAATTTTTGGGAACTTTGGCACTTTCTTTTCGGCATTTTTAGTTAGTTCTTTAAGCCATTCCGAACTGATTTTGCTTATTTTTTCTTTAGGTATATTTTCTTTTGCCAAAATGTTTTTGAAGGCTTTGTCAAAGTCAGCATCTTTGAAAGATTTAAATTTTTCAAAGTCTAAAGGTTTTTCGGCAATTTTTGTATCAACTTTTTTTATGGCTTCTTTCGCAAATTTTTTATCAAGCGGTGCTTGTTTTCCTCTCAATGCTTCACGGATTTTTGCCATTGCATCTTCAAAACCTTTTTGCAAATCGCGCGAAGAACGTACAATCGGGCTGTCATTTGAATATATTCTTGCAGCATCAAACATATCCTGCTCGTTCAATTTTACGTGATGTGCATAAGCCTTCGCAACTTCCATATCCGACGTTAATACTCCCTGACGTCTGCTTATTGAAAACGCCGCATCAGCCGCATTCGGATATTCTCCGCAATCAACAAACCCGTTTGCGCGGTTGCCGTTTTGTCCTGCTAAGTGGTATTTCACTACACTTCTCGGAGTTCCGGGATTTGTAAGCGAAACCGCCCCCTGCCCCAAAACTTTTTTACCGTCTTGTAATCTCATGCCTGCTATTGCATAATTTTGTTCGGCCTTGTAGGCAACTTCCAACACGGGATTTTCAGTATTTGCAAGAATGTGTCTTACGGTTTTTTCTGCAACTTTGTCACCTTTAGCCATTTGCTCAAGTTGTTGTGCCGACAATTTCATTCTTCCTGCAGAGCCTTGAAGTTTCGGTAAAGTACGTACAATTTTTGTCATCAATTTTGCTATTGTCATAATTTCCCCTTTCATTTTTCTTTTAATTGATTTCCCTTACGCATTTATAAAAACTTTGCCAAACAAATAATTGCTAAAATTTTAGAATTAAAAATACTAAAAGTTAAATAACCAGTGTTTACAATGTATTTTAGGTTTACATAACTTAATATATAATACATATTAATACTAAAATATAGCGTTTAAGAATTATGGGTATCAAAAAAGAATTAGGTAAAAAAATAAAAAGAATACGTGTAAACAGAGGGTACACTCAGGACAAATTATCCGAAATGATTGATATTTCACAAAGAGCCTTGAGCAGTATTGAATCGGGTGAAAACTTTGTATCTGCCGAAACTTTCGACAAACTTATAAATGCTCTTGAAATTACTTCGGAAGAACTTTTTGCCACGAATTACCTTAAAGAACCCGCAGAAATTTTAAAACTCTTAAACCAAAATATTGCAAAGATTTCCGATAATTCGGAAAAATTAGAGATTTTATATAATTTATCAAACAGTCTTGTGAGAGAATAAGTAATTTTATTATTAAAAAAGCTCCCGAAGGAGCTTTTTTGTAAAACTTCAGACAGTTTTTATTTTGCCTGCAATTTATTTACGGCAAGAGTCAGTCTGGATTTTTTTCTGGCTGCGGTATTTTTGTGCAAAACACCTTTTGATACGGCTTTGTCGCATAATTGATATGCTTTTGACATTGCTGAGTTCAATGCGTCTTTGTCATCACCTTTAGCCAATTCCAATACTTTTTTAACCGCAGTTTTGATGGAGGATTTGAAAGCTACATTTCTTAGTCTGTTTCTTTCAGCGGTTAATACTCTTTTTTTAGCAGATTTAATATTTGCCATTTTTTTGCCTTTCTTTACTCATTGCCCGCTTAATGACTGCGGAATTTGAGGATGTGAGTAATTGAACTGTAAAACAAAAAAAATATAATTGCAATAGGGGATTAAGTACGATAAGTTTGCTAAGTACGATAAGTACTTTAATGTAATGTACTTACCATACTTATCCGACTTATCTTACTTTACCTGCTTTTATTAAAAAATGTAACATTATTCACGGGAATTAGTTCTTAAGGATTATATTTTTTACCCTATTGTGGTATAAATATTATATAAATAAGAATTATAGTTATATAATAATTCAAAAGATATGGAGGCAAAAATGTCAGTAGGACAATTCGTATTTATGTTACACAGTCATTTACCTTATTACAGGAAAGCGGGTATGTGGCCGTTCGGTGAAGAAAACCTGTATGAATGTATGGCTGAAACATACGTTCCTTTGTTAAATGCAATTTCCGAATTGTATGATGAGGGTATTAAAGCCAAGTTGACAGTCGGTATTACTCCGATTTTGGCTGAACAGCTTAACGATGAACACTTGAAAAACGGATTTGTAAAATACCTTGATTCAAGAATTGCAAAAGTTGCAAAGGATTTGGAAAGATATCCCGATGAAAAAGTTCCTCACTCGCAACATTTGAAGTACCTCGCAAAATATTATTTCGATTGGTTTACAAATATCAAAAATTCTTTCGTAAACAAATACGGAATGGATTTGATTGCTCAATTCAAAAAATATCAGGATTTGGGCTGTATAGAAATTACAACATCAGGAGCAACTCACGGATTTTCACCCTTGTTGGCTACTGATGCAAACCTTAACGCACAATTCAAAGTAGGTTCCGACACAACAAAACGTTTGTTCGGTAAAAAAGCATGCGGCTGCTGGTTACCCGAATGTGCTTACCGTCAAGGTTACGAATACGTAGGCAAAGACGGGCAAAAACACTGGCGACCCGCAATCGAAGTAACTTTACAAAACAACGATATAGAATATTTCTTTACGGAATCTCACGTTATCGAAGGCGGAAATTCAATCGGAAACAGACGTGTAATCGGTGTTTACGGAAACATTGAATATATTCCTTTACCTGACAGACCCGCAACGGGTTATGACACATATTCGGCATACTGGCTTCCTGACGCACAGGTTGCGGTAATGGGAAGAAACGAAAGAGCAGGATATCAGGTTTGGTCTGCCGCTGACGGATACCCCGGTGACGGTTGTTTCAGAGAATTTCACAGAAAAGATGCAAATTCGGGCATGCACTATTGGAGAATAACTTCTCCGAAAACCGATTTGGGCGACAAGATGCTTTATGACCCCGTTTTGGCATTAAATAAAGTCAACGAAAACTCGGATCACTATACAACTTTGATTTACCACATGCTTAACGACTACAAAAAAGCCAAAGGTGAAGACGGGCTTGTAATGGTATCTTTTGATACGGAATTGTTCGGTCACTGGTGGTTTGAAGGTGTTGAATTTATTAAACAGGTTATCAAAAAATTCAATACTTATCTTCCCGAAGTTGAAAGAATGACGGCAGGCGAATACGTTCATTCCCACCCGCCAAAAGAAGCAATCCAAATCCCCGAAAGTTCTTGGGGACAAGGCGGACATTTCTACGTTTGGAACAACCACTTGACGGAATGGATGTGGCCTATTATCCATGCCTGCGAAAAAAGAGTATCGGCTATTGCGGATAAATATCCGACAATTCCCGAAGACAAACTTTTGCACAGAGCATTAAATCAAATGGCAAGAGAAAACTTGTTGTTGCAAAGTTCCGATTGGCCTTTCCTGATTACAACATGGCAAGCAAAAGACTATGCAACGGACAGATTCAGAGAACATGTCGACAGATTTGAAACAATTTGCGACATGATTGAAAGCGGTCATATTGATGATGCAAAATTGAAGGAAATCGAAAGCATTGATAACTGCTTCCCCGTAATTGATTACAGAGTATATCAATCAATCGAGGAAGGCGTGATTCCTCAACAATCCGCAAAATTAGCTCCGCTTTATGCTGATTAATTTAATGGATAAAATTAAAAACGGAACTCAAAAAGAGTTCCGTTTTTTAGTGTAAATAATTCATATTGCCGTTTTTAAAAATGTACCCCGAACAGCCCCAGCCCGTAGAATTTTTATAACAAGTATCTTTAATATTAAGTTTTATAGCAGAAGGTGTTATAACAAATGAAAATATATCTTTTCCTACAGTATTTGGTTGTTTACCACCATTTATATCTATAAAAATACTACCACAAACATTAGAATTCCCGCCTTCTACCCCCTGACAATAATTAGCGTTGTCAGTTGCTCTGATAATAATATGAGTTCCATCTGATAATATAAATTTATAATATTCATTTCGCGTATCATAATTTACAGAATGTTTTTGACCGTTTAATAAATTTATATTTTCTGTATATTCCAGACACCCTGAATTCGTTCCGCAATCCTTTATAATCTTTAAATACGGCTTTATATAACTTGTCAACCGGTTTGCCGTTGTTTCTGTATCACGATTTCCAACATTCCATTCGTTTGCGTATCCGTTATCTTTTACTGACAACATAAATGCTTGACTCAGCATGGAGTAAACTTTTTTAACTTTAGTAACGGTAACTTTTTCCTGATATTTTTTTACTACCGTTGGCAGAGTTACTGCCGCAACAACACCGATTATACCGAGTGTGATAATGACTTCGGCAAGGGTAAACCCCTCACCCGAATTTCTAACGCTCACACTTCGCGTTGAAATTCTTCCCTCTCCCGCAAGGGGCGAGGGGATAAAATGCTTAGTTACCTCGCTTCTTAGCTTCTTAGCTGTATTTTTCATAAATATTACCCTCATATTGCTAATTCTATTTATATTATCACATATATTCCATAATTTGTCAATATAATAGTATTATTTTAGTTATTTAGTTGTATTTTAGTATAATTCTATTTCTTTACAAATTATAAAATAATTCTTGGGGGTATTATGAATACGAAAGAATTATTAGGTTTAAAGGTAAAAGAATATAGAAAACAAAAAAAGATTACACAGGAAAAGTTGTCTGAACTTATCGGAGTTGACAACGGTTATATCAGCAAATTGGAAGTCGGACAAAACTTTCCGTCTTTAAAAACACTTGAAAAAATTGCAAACGTTCTTGAAGTTGATTTATACAAATTATTTTTATATACATCAGAAAAAAATATTGATTTTAAAGCCGAAATAAATAATATTTATGATAATTTAAGCAGAGACAAACAATTTGCACTTTACAGCATTGCAAAAGCTATAAAAAATTAGGGGAACTATATCCGCAAAAATAGAGGAAAGTGTCACCCTGAACTCGTTTCAGGGTCTATTCATTTTGATTAAATTGATAGATTCTGAAACATAATAGAATATATTTGTGGTGGATTCTACATAACTACCAAATATTAAATATTACAACATTTCACCGAAATGCTTATCTGACATAATATTATCTATGTTTTTAGTAAGTTGTTTATTATTGATTTTTGTTTTTATGTTTTTAAAATTTAAATAAAATTCTTTGTATAAATCATTATCTAAAGCTGTTTTTATAATAATATCCATAACATTCTCCGCTAAAGAGGCATTAGAGTTGTCATGGTATTTTACTTTTTGACCGTTTTTAAACAGCCAACATCTGTTCTGAGGTTCATAAGCTAAATTTCCCGGTCTGACTTCATACACATCTTTAGTCCCGTCTTTAAGAATATGGTTAAGTGCTTCAACAAAATCGTTTACTTGCCTTTTCTGAGATACAGGGGTATAGTTACTATCCCACATTCTTATATCGGTCTTTGCTTTAGCTAAACTTTTGTACAAAGTTTCATTAAATACTATATTTGCCTGAAAATTAGGTCTGTTGTTTATGTTGTCTATTCTTGTAATCATTTGCAGTCATAGTAAATTAAACGTTGCTGTTTGTCAATATTTTAAGTTTAGGAAATTCTTCTTGAACTCTATTTAAGCATTTGTTATCAGGTTCAAGAGTTTTGAGGGGTTTTAGCATAAGTACTTCATCATCTTTCAGACCGATTTGGCGATAAATTTTTCTTGCATTTTTTACTTTTCCTATAAATCCGTTGAGCCACATATCAAAGATTTTTGTATTCGGTTTTGCAACAAATGGAGCAGGGTTTGCTTTATTATTTCTTGATTTTCCGACATTAATTGCGCAAATTCCGTGGTCAAGATTTCTGATTGTACCGTTTGGACTTTTGGCATAGAGAGCGAATATATCAGCATTTTTAATTTTATTCATTCTTAAAATAGTTTTTCCTATTTCTGCAAATTCGTAACAATTTGCGACATTAAACGCTTTAACAAGCCCGATTTGAGATTTGAAATAGCCGATTTTCCCTTCTTCTTTGTAAATATTTTCAAGAAAACTCCTTACAAATCTCAATCTGTCGTTTAGTTCAAGCATTTCTTCTTTGGTTTTCGGTTTGTTTTCAAAAAAATCATATTCAAATTTTGTCGGACTTCTCAATTCGGGTAAAACTTCGTTAAACGCATCTCTTGCTTTGGTTAGAATTTTGTTAGCTTTCGGTCGTCCCGTAAATGATTGATTATTATTACTGCACACTTCCATAATTTATGTAAAACAAAAGGTAATAAAAAATTGCCTAAAAATTTTTAAAAAAGGTATTGCAAAAAAAAAATCAGCATTTTATAATAACAGTTGTCGAGAGACAGTGACAAAAAAAATGGGAGCGTAGCTCAGTTTGGTTAGAGCGCATGCCTGTCACGCATGAGGTCGCGAGTTCGAGCCTCGTCGTTCCCGCCATTATT
>CADBNI010000031.1 GCA_902795965.1 uncultured bacterium | reverse complement strand
GTCCTGCGGTAAGATTTGTTGTATAAAATTTACCGCCTACCGCATCTTTTGATGCTTTTATAGCATCACCGACATCATAAGTTTTTGAATCAGGATTGTAATTAAGAATAATAGCAGCTCCGTCTGCCAAAACAATACCTACGTTATTTGTTGTTGTTTTAAGTTGCAAATCTTTTCCTGTTTTTGCTTTACTTACGTCATATTCTTCGCCGTTTGTATCAATTACTTTTGCGGTTGGCCAACATTCTGCAATGTGTGCACTATCGCAACGTTTTGCAATTTTCAAATGATTTTGTAATTCGTCAACAAATGCCTCAGTTGAACCGTAGCTTGCATTCAAAAGTCCTAACGCTCTCATTTTTTCCATTGCCTGATTAATTTTGAAAGCAATATTTGCCTCTCGTTCAGCATTAACTCGTTCATTCACATTCTGAATAAGTATCGGCATGCTGACCGCCGCGACGACGCCTATTATGCCGAGGGTGATGAGGACTTCAGCAAGGGTGAAACCGACATTTTTTGAATAATCTTTCATTGTTCTTCCTTTCTTAATACTGCATGAAAATAATACATAATTTATGTATATTATTCATAAATATACCATATATTTCATATTTTGTCAATAGATTTGTATAATGTAGTCTATGAATATTCGTGAGGAAGTAAAAATAATGCTTGCGTCAAAATGTATGACGCTTTCTAAATTAGCCGAAAAGATGACGGAATTGAGCGGTAAAACGTATTCTCAAAGCCTGCTTTCGCACAAACTTATTGACGAATCCCTCAGATATACAGAAATGAAGATGATTTGCAAAATTTTAGGTTATCGGATTTATATTGATTTTGATGAAATCAGATTAGGTCGTTAAAAATTTTTATGTTATAATCCTATCAAGGAGAAATATTATGACTTTAAGAAACGAACGTGTCAGAAAAGAACTTATGAGAGATATTTCGGAAATTCTGCGTAAAGAAATTCGCGGACTTGCGGGGGTTGTGTCGATTTTAGATGTCGAAGTTTCGCACGACAATTCGTTTGCTAAGGTTATTTACAGCGTTTTGGGTTCTCCCGAACAAATCGAAAAAACAAAAGAAATTATTGAAAAAAGCACTCCGAAAATTCGCTTTGAAGTCGGAAAACAAATCCGCCTTCGACTTACTCCCGAACTCAAATTTGTCTATACGGATTCGCTTGAAAAAGGCTCAAGAGTCAGCGAACTTATTGACAAAATTTCCCGCGGGGAAGTGTAAATTGGAGGTATAGAGGCATAGATGTATGGAGGAATAGCTAATAACAGTGGTGTTAATGAATGTCCGCAAAAACAACCGATTGATAACAGCTATACCTCTAATCATCCATACATCCATACATCTTTATTCGGTTTTTTAAATATTTACAAGCCTGTCGGAATGACTTCTCATGATGTTGTTGCAGTCCTTCGCCGTATCACAAAAATCAAGCAAATCGGGCATACGGGTACGCTTGACCCGTTTGCACAAGGGGTTTTGCCTGTTTGTATCGGAAAAGCAACAAGGTTGATAGAATTTTTGTCAGAAGAAAAAGAGTATTTGGCAACGGTTCAATTCGGTTCTGCAACAACAACCTACGATATAGAAGGCGAAAAAACATTTACTTCCGACAAAAAAATAACTCAACAGGAAGCAGAAAACGGCTTAAAATTCTTTGAAGGTGAAATTTCCCAGCTTCCGCCGATATATTCCGCGATAAAAGTTAAAGGCAAAAAACTTTACGAATATGCAAGAAAAGGTGAAAATGTGGAAATTGCTCCCCGAAAAGTCGTAATTGAAAAAATTGAGCTGAAATCTTTTGACAGCGAACTTCAACAGGCGCAAATTCTCATAAAATGTTCAAAAGGAACATATATCCGCTCTATTGCGCATGATTTAGGTCAAAATTTGGGTGTCGGTGCGCATTTGATAAAATTAATCCGAACTCAATCGGGAAAATTCAGGATAGAAAATTCAAATAAATTAGACGGAATTGATGTTGCGCAAAATCTTGTAAATCCTCTCGAAATTCTTGATTTGCCGAAAATTGATGTAAGTGAAGAAGATTTGGCAAAAATTCGCAACGGTATTTGTCCGCAGTTTTTGCAATTTAAACCTAATTTTAGTACTAAAAGTAATGAGATTCTTCGCGTTGCTCAGAATGACGAAAAGGAAGAAACTTATATATCGAAATTTCAAAATGACAACTTTTTTATTTTGGTATATAATCATTGCGAAATATGTGCGATAGCACAAGGAAATAAATTAAAGAAAGTGTTTTTATAATGAAAAAGGTTATTTTGACTTTAATATTGCTGATGTTTGGAACGATATCGTTCGGTGCCTGCGAATACAAATGTGCAGAACCTTATGATTTGTCGTCCTCGGCTTCAAGGCTTTTCAGCTCCGTAACGGGACAACGATATATTTCGCAGGAAATCGGAGAGGTTATTCTCAAAAAATCAATACTGAAAAATATTTCAAGTAAAAATTTAAAAACGGAAATAAAATCTTTCAGCACAAGAGATTTGAAAGCGGGAAGGTTTAAATCGCTTGAAATTGAGGGTAAAAATGTAGTTGCTCAAGGAGTTAACATTTCGTATTTTAAGGCAAAAACCCTTTGCGATTTTAACTACATAGCTACAACCAAAAGCGGTGATGTTATCATAAAAGAAGATATGCCACTTGCGGTTGAAGTCGTAATGACAGAGGACGATATTAACAAAACAATGGAATCCGCCGAATACAAAAGGCTTGTTGATGACATAAACGGTTTGGGCGGAAGTTTTAATATTTTTCAGATAAATTCGACTTACGTAAGACTGAAAAACAACAAAATGTATTACGTTATGAAATATACAATTCCGTTTGTTAAAAAGCCGAAAGAGGTTGTATTGAGTGCGGATTTGCGTGTCGAAAACGGAGAAATAAAACTTGCAAACACTGCATTGTTGGGAAATTCAATGTCTTTGGATTTGAACAAATTTTCCGCAATTTTGAATTATATAAACCCGCTTGATTTTTCCGTAAAAATACAGGAAAATAGAAATGCCAAATTTAATATCTCAAATATTAAAATAGAGGATAAAAAAATCTCAGCAGACGGTATAATGATTATATTAAAGGATAAGGAATAAATTATGCGCAAAGACGAACGTGTATTTTTGGGTGTGACCGCGGTAATAATGGTGGTTGTATGTTGTCTTTTGGGGCTGAGAATGCTCTACCACAACGACAACAATATTTCGGGAGAAATTATCCCTTCCGAAACTACAATTCCGAAAGATGACGAACCTCAGCAAGAACCCCAAAAACAAAAAGTTTACATTAATGTATTTTTTATCGGACAAAATAATAATAAAGAAGAAGTATACAAAGCCGTAAACAGAGAATACGACAAAGATGTTGACGGATCAAAAATTAAATTCGCACTCCAAGCTCTTATTGCAGGTCCGAAAACAGACGAAAGAAACAAAGGCGTTTATTCCGAAATCCCTGCAGGAACAAGAATTATTTCGGTAAATGAAACCGCTGATAAAGTCGTTATAAATCTGAATTCCGCATTTGAAAACGGCGGAGGAACGGAAAGTATTTACAAAAGACTTTACCAGTTGATAAAAACCGTAAAAAGAAATACAACAAAGCCTGTTTATTTATATATAGAAGGTAATAAGGCGGAGGTTATCGGCGGTGAAGGAATAATGATAACCCAACCGCTCAGTGAAAGTTCTTTAGACGAATGAAAGATTTAGAATATTATCTTAATTTGAATTGGACAATAGTAGAGGGAGTTGACACGGATTTTGACGGTTTGCCTTATCATTTCGTTGAAATAAAGGAAATTCCGAGCTTTTTGTATTGCGCTAAGACTGCCGAAAAAGCTCTTTCGGGTTACAAAGAACAGTTGAAATGGACGTTGCAGGTTATGCTTGAAACCGGCGACCGTATTGTAGAACCGGGCGAGGAAGATTTAGAACCCGATTGGGAAAATCTTTGCCCGTAAAATTTACAAATTTTTGTGTTATACTGAACGAAGGAGAAACAGTATGATTATAATTATGGAGCGCAATTCAACCGAGGCGCAGGAACAAAAAGTTATTGATTTTTTAAAAGAATCAGGATTTGATATAAGACACAAAAAAGGTGAAATTTACACCGTAATTGACGCAATAGGCGACAAAACCACTATTACCCCCGACAGACTTTCCGCATTTGACGGAGTAAAAGAAGTTAAGATTATCAGAGATCCTTTCAGATTGGCTTCACGTGACAGAAAAGCGGACGATACGGTTATTGAATTTGCCAACGGAGTAAAAATAGGCGGTGATAACAAGCCCGTTTCCATTGTAGGTCCTTGTTCCGTGGAAGATTATGAAGGACTTTTGAAGGTTGCCGTTGCAGCTAAGGAAATGGGTTGTGAATTTTTGCGAGGCGGAGCTTTCAAACCGAGAACCTCACCTTATGATTTTCAGGGTTACGGTGAACAGGCTCTCAAATTTTTGAAACAAGCCTCCGAAGAAACGGGACTGTTGACGGTTTCCGAGGTTATGGACGCATCAGATATTGATATGATGTGCGATTATATTGATGTGCTGCAAATCGGCGCAAGAAATGTTCAGAATTTCAAACTTCTTCACGCAGTCGGCAAAAGCAATAAACCCGTTATTTTAAAACGCGGACTTTCAAGCACTATTACGGAATTTCTTCTTGCGGCGGAACATATTTTGAGTTACGGCAATCCGAACGTAATTCTTTGTGAACGCGGTATAAGAAGTTTTGACGGTAAATATACACGCAATGTTATGGATATAGCTTCAATTCCCGTTATAAAAAAACTTTCGCATTTACCGATAATCGTTGACCCGAGCCACGGAACAGGACAAAGATATCTGATTGAACCGATGGCGAAAGCAGGATTGGTTGTCGGTGCGGACGGGATTATGATTGAAGTGCATCACAATCCGGAAAAAGCTCTCTCTGACGGAAAACAGAGTTTGCCGATACCGATGTTTAAAGAAGTAATGGGACGTTTGAACAAACTTTCCGATGCTTTGCACTATGAAAAAAATTGCCTTTCGGCAAATATAGTTTAGCCTCGTCATTCTGAGGCGAAGAATCTCATAAAAATAAGGAATTTAATAAAAATGCTCAGAACAGGAATTGTAGGACTTCCGAACGTAGGAAAATCAACTTTATTTAACGCTTTGACAAGTGCCAAAAATGCTCAAAGTGCAAACTATCCGTTTTGTACGATAGAACCGAATGTGGGTGTGGTTAATGTGCCTGATGAGAGGCTCCCGATACTTGCAAAACTTTGCAAAACTGATGTGATAATCCCGACGGCGATTGAATTTGTTGATATTGCGGGACTTGTAAAGGGCGCAAGCAAAGGTGAAGGCTTGGGAAATCAGTTTTTGCACAATATCAGGGAAGTTGATGCGATAATTCAGGTTGTGAGATGTTTTGATGACCCGAATACTATTCATGTTGCGGGAAAAGTCAATCCGCTTGATGATATTGAGGTTATAAATACCGAACTTGCGCTTGCGGATTTGGCATCAGTAGAAAAACAGATTGCAAAAGTTTCTAAGGTTGCAAAATCAGGTGATAAGACTGCGGTTTTGACTTTGTCCGTTTTGGAAAAAATGCAAAAACTGCTTGAAGAAGCTACTTTTATAAATATTAATGACCATTTTGTCGAAGATGAGATTGCAGTTGCAAAGAATTTGAATTTGATGTCGACAAAACCCGTTATTTATGCGGCAAATGTTTCCGAATACGATTTGAAAGACGGAAATGCTTATACCGAGCAGGTTAAAGGTTATGCGGCGAAACATAATGCAGAAGTTGTATTGATTTCTGCCAAGATTGAGGAAGAATTAGCCGAATTGGGTGCTGAGGAGGCAAAGGAATATCTTGCCGAATTGGGCATTCAAGATAGCGGAATCGACAGAATGATAAAATCTGTTTATAAACTTTTGAATTTGCGTACGTTTATTACCGCGGGAGAAAAGGAAGTTCGCGCATGGACTGTTCCTGCGGGTGCAAAAGCTCCTCAGGCAGCGGGCGTAATCCATACGGATTTTGAAAAAGGCTTTATCAGGGCAGAAATTACACCTTATGAAGAATTTGTCAAAAACGGCTCTTATACCGCTTGCAAAGAAAAAGGTGTGACCCGCCTTGAGGGAAAAGACTACGTGGTTCAAGACGGTGACTTAGTTCATTTCAGATTTTCGGTATAATTTACTTAGCCAAAAGTTGAAGTTTTGCGCCTGTGACAGCTTGTTTTTTCTGCGTGTACGGGCTTGATACAAAATTGTACTGCGGGTTATAAAGTACGCGTCTGCCCGTAAAACTCGGTTGTGAATAAAGAATTAAGGTAGAATCTTTAAACTTAATCGGTTGTCCGTCCTGTCGTTTAATTAGATTGTCTTTTACTTCGTAAACGGTTTTATGTTCCTTATCAATTTCCGCAGCATCATAGAACTTGATACCGTCACGCAAACCGCCGATAATGCTTGATTTGTCGCGCGAACTGCCCAAACCGATTGAGTCCATTGTCAATTCCGCAGGCCTGTAATATTCGTCAAATTTGTGGGTCAAGCCTTCCGTATTGAATACCGAAACCGTCATAGCTCCGTCAGGACTTTGTCTTAACAATGCCGAAACATCTGCCCTTCCGTTTTCGTAATCTTTTATTTTATCGTGAAAATTGTCTTCGTAAATCGGCTTGCTGTAATTTACGTTGTGTATATCAAGAAGGAAAGGCGCACCGTCATTGAGCGGTTGAAGTTCAGGTCTTTTTCTCAACTTGATTACGTCATCAATATTATTCTTAAATCTTTCGACAAATTTTTTGTATTCGGGACTGTTTTCGTCCGCCCAGTCCTCACGAATAATATTGCGATTTTGGAGGAAAATATTTTTGGTCGTAGTTTCAAAACCCGTAGAACCGTACTCATCACCTGCAAACAATGTCGGATTACCCGTCAATGCAACCAAAAATTTCATCTGACCCAAAAGTTTTGACATTGCAGGATCAATAATAAATTCAAGTGATTTATCCTTTAATCTTTTCTTTTCTTCTTTAGATAATCTCTTGGATTGGTCGGGTTCTTCATTATCCATTTCTTCCAAAACTATATCCAAAGCCGTATTAAAATCTTTTGTTCCAAATCCGTCGGCTTCATAAACTTTTCCTTGGAACTTACTGTTTGACAGGTTTCTCAAAGCTCTGAGCATTGCCCCGTAAACCGCGACTTTTTTATCTTCGCTCAAACCGATTTCTTCTTTAGCTTTTCCCATACCGCTAAGGATTGATTCGGATTTTGCGATTGCAAGGGTGCTTACACGGCTGTAATCATACCCGTTAATCTGTTCGGAACTTGGTTCCGTTCCGTAAGGAACTGCGTGAAGAATTTTGTATGCTCTTTTACGGTATTCATAACTGCTCTCGTCCGCCAAATCAGCATAAACCATATCCATATCAACCGCATACCCTTCCAAAGCTCGGCATTTGTCGTGGTTGCCCGCAAATGTATAAGAGTAAATTATTGATTCCAAAGGTTCTTTGCCAAAATAAAATGCAAGCTGGCTGAAAATTTGTTTGCCCTGCATAAGTCCTTTGTCAGGGTGAAGTTCGTCAAAAAGTTTGCCAAATATCTGTGTTACACCCGAAGAAAGATAATCATAGTTTGCTATTGTCGTAAAACCTGCTTCATTAATGAGTTTTCTGACACCTTCTTTAGCATCCGAATATCTTGAACCCGACAATCCCCCTTTACCTTTGTTATAAATATCGTCAGGGTCTGTTACTTCTGCCGCAATATAAGCATCAGGGTGGTATTCTTTTACACCGTCGGTAAATTTTGACCAGAATTTGATAATTTGATTCATTGTATATTCATAGTTGGTTTTACCGCTTTTTAAAGAATCAATATCCGCAATATCTTTTGTTGCATCAATTCTCCAGTCAAGACCCGCTTCCGTTCTGTCAACAATCATATCCGCAAGCGCAAAACTTTCGTATGTCGTACCTTTCAGTGAAAGTGCAAGGGCATTTTTAAGAGTTTCTTTATCTTTTTTATCAATTTTTTTGATATTTGATTTTAATTTTTTGATTAATTCAAGAGCCTCATCTTCAGGACTGTCGGCAATTATTCCCAATCCAAGCATTGATGTGGATTTGAGAGCATTGTAATCATAGGAAATTTCACCCGATTTTTTGTCAAATTTTATTTGTGCTTTTGGCTCAATCCCTTTAATTATTGCAAATTTTGCTATTTCTGCGGTCAAAAGCGGCAGAACGTATTTGCCGTAAGGAGTAGTGTTTCCCGAGGCATCTTGTAATTTTTGGTCTTTTGTTAATGAGCCGTCCAAATCTTTCAAAATTTCGAGTGCAAGATTTTTGATTTCTTTTTCGTAAAGTTTGTCTGTTTCTTCGTACGCTTTTTTAAATTCGGGCAAAACGTGTTTGTTGCCTTTGTTCATCATTTCAAAGCGCGATAAACCGATTTGTTCGGGTTTGATTGCACGTTTGCTCATATAAGGCGAAGATAAAACGGATACTATATCGTCACCTACTTCAACGGAATCCAAAGGCATATCGGTCAATCCCTGCAAAACCGCTTTGTCGTATTTTTCTGCGGTATCGGTTCCTTGCAGGGTGTATCTTCCTCTGAGAACGTTTTTGACGATATCTGTATCAACGTACAAATCTTCGGGGAAGTCCTCGCCGTTTGCAAGTTCGTCAATTTTATCGGTAATTTCCTGAGAAGTTTTACCTTTGATATTGTCTAATTTTTGTGCAGCGTTCAAAACCAAAATTTGGTTTGTTTTCTTTGTCCAATATTTTGCGGAAGTGACCGCGTAATCTTGAACCTGCATATTGCATTGTTCAAGGTGCTTTTTGTATTTTATTTTTTCTTCGGGGGTTTCAATGTTTTTGGAATTTATTGTTTCGTAATGTGACGGAATATAGTTGAGTTTTGCAATATCGGGGTTTGCATCCCAAGTTTCAAATCCGCTTTCATGCTTTCCGTCAAGTCCGAAATATTCAAACTGCGCGACCGCTCTTGTTCCTTCACCGCTTTTCAGATTAATTTTGTGAGCTTTGTCGGCTTTTTTATTGTATGCGCTCAACAATTCAACATTCTGTTTGTATGTGTCGGAGTTTATTTGAAAACTGTAAGGAACGACAGAATCGTTGTGATTGTTGATATCGAGGTTGTTTTTAAGAATTTTGTCATATGCTCTTATGAGTTCTTTGTCGTTTAAGTTTTCGGCATTTACGAGTCTGTCGTCATAGATTTGAATAAAGGTAGGTTTGTTTGATTTGTAATTTTTGTTTGAAGTTATTTTGATTGAACCGTCGTCTTTTTGTTCAAAATTGTATTTTGAGTTGACAATTCTGTGAGTTACGTGGTCAATTTTTTTGCCGAACACACCCATGCTCAACGGACTGTCTTGAAGTCCCGAAATTCTGAACCAGTTGAAGTACGGGGATTTTTTACCCCATTGCAAAACGTGTCTGAAGTGAACTCCCTCAAGTCCTTCGTTTACGTAAGCACCGTCAGAAACCAAATTCATGCCTTTTGCAAACATTTTTCTCTGTAATGATGCGTAATTATTTATGTTTCCGAGGCTTTGCGCCATTTGAAAACAGTTTTTGTTCCAGTAAGCGTGAGCGGAAAGACTGTCGTCGGTAAAGAGAGGTGTTGTGATTATTCTTGTAAAGTTGTCAAGTTTACCTTGTTCAAGGTCTTTTTCTATACCTGCAAGCGAACCGCCGATTTTGTTGGCAAAATTTTTGTTTGTTTTGCGTGCGCGTTCAAGATTTTTGTTCGGGGTTATTTTGTAATTATTTTCAAAATTGTCGTATACCCATGCCACATTGTTTATATCGGGAACAATAAGTTTCATTGCCCCGCCTTTTGTTGAGGAGGAAGCTCTGTCGGTTACCAAGTTGAATATTCTGTTGGGATTGTTTCCGCCATTGGTTTCGTTAATTACGTTACCCGCATCAATTTTGTATTCGGGAGTGTCGAAAGGCTTGCCTTTCGGGCGCAAAACATAGTGATATGCAAAAGCCTGATTTGGCGCAATACCGTAATCTGCAGCAAGGTCTATTGAAGTTGCTCCGTTTGGATTAAGTTTTACGGCAAATTCTTCTCTGCCTTCGACCATTGCGTTGTAGTTTGTAATCGGTTTTACGTTGCCGTGATTATCTCTTTCACCGGTTATAAGATAGTTTCCGTTTTCGTCTTTGTCGACAAGAAATACTTCAAGATAACAGTCTTGTTTGCTGTCATCATAAACGTAGTTAAATTCATATTCCCTGTCACCATATTCGGATTTTACGGGTTTGTAACCCTGAAAACCAATCCTGTTAAATTTTACCTGATTAAAACCTACTTTCACGTGAGCACCTTCTTCTGTTATAACTCAAGTGAAGAAAAATTTTTGACATGATGTACAATATTATTAACAAATTTTTACAAAAAACAATCAGATTTACATGTTTCTGATATAATCCTGCTTGAAAAGGAGAAAATAATGTTAATGACCGAAATGAAATGTGATATTAAAGATATTAATCTTGCCGAACAAGGCAAAAAACAGATTGAATGGGCTTTTAAAGATATGCCCGTATTAAAACGGATACAAAAAAGATTTATTGAAGAACAGCCGTTTAAAGGTTTGAAACTATCGGCTTGTGTTCACGTTACGAAAGAAACCGCGGCATTGTGTGTTGTAATGAAATCAGGCGGAGCAGATGCGGTTTTGGTTGCATCAAATCCCTTGTCAACACAAGATGATGTTGCAGCAGCTCTCGTAAAATACTACGGAATTCCGACTTTTGCCGTTGCGGGTGAGACTGTTGAACAATACAGAAAACATATAAACATTGCACTTGATCATAATCCGGATATCGTTATTGATGACGGTTGCGATATTGTATCTACAATTCATGCCGAAAGACCCGAGTTAGCATCAAAAATTATCGGTTCAACCGAAGAAACAACAACGGGTATAATCAGACTTCAGGCACTTGAAGCTCAAGGTGAATTAAGATTCCCTGCGGTCGGTGTCAACACAAGTTTGACAAAACATTTGTATGACAATCGTTACGGTACGGGACAGAGTTCTTTTGACGGTGTAATGCGTGCCGCAAATATTCTTATTGCAGGCAAAACCGTTGTTGTATCGGGTTACGGCTGGTGCGGAAAAGGTGTTGCTTTGCGTGCAAAAGCTCTCGGTGCAAATGTCATTGTTTGTGAAGTTGACCCTCTTAAAGCTCTTGAAGCTGCTATGGAAGGTTACAGAGTTATGCCGATTGAAAAAGCCGTTCTTGAGGGTGATTTGTTCTTAACCGTTACGGGTGACAAACATGTTATTGACGTAAAACACCTTTTGAACATGAAAGACGGTGCGTTTGTCGGCAACGTAGGTCATTTTGACTGGGAAATCAATGTTGCGGGCTTGAAAGAATATACAACGGAAATTAAAGAAATCAGACCAAATCTTGCAGAATACAAACTAAATAACGGAAAATCAATTTATGTATTGGCGGAAGGCAGACTTGTAAACCTTGTATGTGCGGAAGGACACCCCGCAAGCGTTATGGATATGAGTTTTGCAAATCAGGCACTCGGTATTGAATTTTTGGTTAAAAATTACGGCAAATTGGAGAACAAACTCTATACACTTCCTCACGAAGTTGATGTTAAAATTGCCGAATTAAAACTGGAAGCAATGGGTATTGAAATTGATACTCTAACCGCTGAGCAGGAAAAATACCTTAACAGCTGGAATGTTTAATACGGATTTGCGGGAGCGCAAAACTTCCGCTAAAAAAGTAAAAGAGGCGGTGTTCCGTTATATAAAATTTAAAATTAAAAAATACAAGAAAGAATTACCGTCAAAATTAGTTTGGCGGTATTTCTTTTGCCGATTTTTTGACGTTCTTGCCACAAAAATTTTATTGTTTCGGGACGAATTTTTATATTATTTTTTATATTGATTTTTGTCGTGTAATCACTGTGAAGTCTTTTGTTTCCCGTCACAAGCGTGCAGTTGCCCGCATTATTTTTGTGACGTCTGTAACCGACCAACGGCGTATAAATAATCGCAGAACCACCTATCAGATGTGCGAAATTAAACAAAAATTTATCCGGGCAGATTTTCCAACTTTCCGTATTCTTGTAATCCGATATAATCTCTATTGAGGCTTTACGAAACATTGCCGAACTGTTTGGCGACCAATACCAGCCTCCGAATCGCTTGTTTTTCAGAACTTTTTTATTAAAGTTTTCGCCCGCAAACAATTTGTCAAGCGTGTCGCAGTGAGGTGACGAAATTGAATTTAGCGTGTGAAGTTCATCGTCTTCCCCAATCTCGGCAATTTGACAGGAAGTAAATGCAACCGAGGTTTCAAGGTGCGTTTTTATATGACTTTGAGCATATTCCGGGAACAAGACATCATCACTGTCGACAAAACTTACAAACTGACCCTTTGCACAATTCAGTCCTTTTATCATTGCGCTTAATTGTCCGCAATTTTTTTCGGAAGTTATCAGCGTAATTCTTAAATCCTGATTATCTGCGATAAAATCTTCGGCAACTTTTACGGAATTATCGCTTGAACAGTCGTCAACTATTATTATTTCAAAATTTTTGTAGGTTTGTGATTTTATGCTTTCAAGTGTTTTTAAAAGATATTTTTCGTAATTGTATGAGGTTACGACAAATGAAATCATAGGAAGTTTAATCATTTTTTGCCAATAATCTTTCCTGTTTTTTGTTGTGTAAAATTGATGAAATTAACGAAAGAATTATAAATGCAAGCCCTATTCCGCCGGTAACAATTTCGGGTATCTCTTTTACGGTTGAAACAAGCATCAGACAAGCTAACGCCCCGATTGCCCAGTGTGCGCCATGTTCAAGATACAAAAATTGTTTGAGGGTTTTCTTTTCGACTAACATAATTGTTAACGAACGTACAAAAATTGCACCTATCGCAAGTCCTATTGAGATTATGATTATGTCGTTACTCAGGGCAAACGCTCCCAAAACTCCGTCAAGCGAGAATGATGCATCAATAAGTTCAAGGTAAAGAAAACTTACAAATCCTGTGCAGGCAGCACCCTGTACGGCACATTTGTCTATACGCATTTGTTCGTGTTTTTCAAGATAATGAGTAAAACCGTCTATTGCTAAATATGTAATTACCCCCCAAATTCCTGCAACGGTTACAGCCATTTTTTGTTCTTCGGGTACAAAATATTGGGTTGCAAGCAGCATAAGAAATGAAATCAAGACTTCTATTCCGCGCATGTAGTCAAGATGCGCAAGCCAATTTTCAATCGGTCTTATCCAGTGAACTTCTTTTTCGTGATTGAAAAAGTAGTTAAGAAACAACATAATAAGAAACATTCCGCCGAACGTAACTATCGGAGCATGTGTTTGTTGCAGATAATGAGCGTATTTGTCCGCATTTGTCAGAGCAATTTTGGTGACTTCAAGCATACTTAATTTTGCAAAAATCGAAACAACGAGTATCGGGAACAAAAATCTCATTCCGAATACGGCAATAACTATACCCCAGGTCAAAAATCTGTGACGCCAGAGCGGAGACATTTTTTCGAGTTTCATTGCGTTAATAACGGCATTGTCGAATGACAGACTTATTTCCAAAACACCTAAAACAAGTGCGATAAATATACAAATTAACCCGCTTCCGGGGTGTACGTGTTCGCCCCAAAAGTAAGCACTTGTCAAACCGACTATGGTTATAATATAAGATTCTAAAAAATATTCAAGCATAAATTTTCTCCATTACAACCAATTATGTGTTAATAACAAAAAAAGTTCAATCATCTGTTATTATGAAATTTGAACGGTAAATTTGAAAATTTTCATGTTCCTGTTACAATCGAAGTATGAACGATATAGTAGAACAAATCAAACAAATTGAACAAAAATACGTAGAATTGGGCGAAACACTTTCCGATCCCGCTGTAATTCAGGATTATAACAAGTTTAAAGAACTTTCCAAACAACGTAAATCAATGGAAGAAACGGTTAATATTTATCATGAATGGCAACAGGTTACTCAGGCTATCGAAGATGCAAAGGAAATGATTCATTCGGAAACCGATGAAGAAATGAGGGCATTTTTGAAAGCCGAAATGGAAGAAAATGAGGCAAAAATTCCCGTTATTGAAGAAAGAATGAAAGTTCTTCTTCTTCCGCGCGATCCTATGGACGACAAGGATATTATGCTCGAAATCAGAGGCGGTGCAGGCGGTGACGAGGCAAACATTTTTGCGGGCGATTTAGCAAGAATGTATATGCGTTATGCCGACAAGCAGGGCTGGAAAACTCAAATTTTGAGCAAAACCGAATGCGAAGCGGGCGGTTTTTCCGAAATTATTATTTCAATGAAAGGTGACAGTATTTATTCAAGACTTAAATACGAATCGGGAGTTCACCGTGTTCAGCGTGTTCCCGTAACCGAATCCCAAGGAAGGGTTCATACCTCTACCGCAACGGTTGCCGTTATGCCCGAAGTTGATGATGTCGAAATCGAAATCAGACCCGAAGATATCGAAATGTCCACTGCACGTTCGGGAGGCGCAGGCGGTCAAAACGTAAACAAAGTCGAAACTGCCGCACGTCTTTTTCACAAACCTACGGGAATTATGATTTTCTGTACGGAAGAACGTTCACAGCTTCAAAACAAAGAACGTGCAATGCAAATTTTGAAAGCTAAACTATACGATATGGAAGTTCAAAAACAAATGCAGGAAATTACGGACTTGCGCCGTTCTCAGGTCGGTACGGGTGACAGATCCGAACGTATCAGAACCTATAATTTCCCGCAGGGTCGCCTGACCGATCACAGAATAAATCATAACTTAAATGTAAACACTGTTATTGACGGTGATTTGGACGAACTAATCAACTTGTTGGTTGAACACGATCAAAAATTAAAGTTGGAAAAACTTGCAGAGGTAAATTAGTGGTTATAAGAAAATGTGCAGGCTGCGGTCAACTGAAAAACAGAGATGAATTGATTAAGATAACACGCTCAAATGCAGACGGCACAATAATTATAAACCCCGACAACAAAAAATTTGGCAGATCGGTATATCTTTGCTATAATAATTCTTGTATAGAGGCCGCTTTCAAAAAAAATAAAATCTCTAAAATCTTGAAAACCTCCGTACCGCAAGAGCTGAAAGGAAAATTAATAAATGAGTTTTGATACAATCAGAATAAACGAATTAGCTAAAGAAATGGGACTTTCGAGTAAAGAAGTTCTTGAAAAATTTGCACAGATTTCAATTACGGGCAAAACTCATTCCAGTACGGTTACGGTTGATCAGGTGAAGAAGCTGAAAGATTTTATCGCTTCGGGCGGAGTAAAACAACAGGCGAAAAAACCTAAAGCATTTGTCGTTAAAAAATCCAAAGCTCCCGAAGTCGTTAAAGAAGAACCTAAAAAAGAAGAAAAAGTCGAAAAAACCGAACCGGTAAAAAAAGTATCAACACCAAAAGTTGAAATCGTAAAACCGAAAACTGTTCTTAATCGTCTTGAAATCGTAAGACGCGCTCCCCGTGACGGAGAAAAACGTCCCGAAAGACCGAGAGGTGAAAGACCGGAAAGACCTCAAAGACCTCCGAGAGGCGAAAAACCTGCTCGTCCCGATAAAAAACCGTTTGAAAAACCGTCCGGCGAAAGAAAACCTATTCAAAGAACAATAATTTCACAGGATATTTACGAAAACAAAGGTCAGGGCAGACGTCGTACCGATAACAAGAAAAAAGGAAAAGATTTTAACTCTAAAAAAGAAGAACAGGAAAGAATTTCGCTTGAAAAAGCAGCGGCTCAAAAGCATAAAAAACGTTCTCACAAAGAGGAAGAAGCTCAGGCAGTTACTCAAATTGTTGTTAACAGAGCCATGACCATAAGCGAACTTTCGGAAAAAATTCAAAAAACTCCCGCAGAAATTATTAAATTTCTTATGTTTCAGGGAATTATGGCAACCGTCAACCAGCTTATTGATATTGACGTAATCAAAAAGATTTGTGCCGAATACGAGCTTGAAGTTCTTGATGAAGACCTTGAGGCTTATATGGAAGAAGAACTCGAAAAAGAAGAAAAAGTTAAAAAATTAACCGAAGTTGATAAAAAATTACTTAAAAAACGCGCACCGGTTGTAAGTATTATGGGTCACGTTGACCACGGTAAAACGACACTGTTAGACAGTATCCGAGCTTCCAAACATAAAATTGTCGCAACCGAAGTTGGTGGTATTACCCAATCTATCGGTGCTTATACGGTTTATTTGGACAACAAACAGGAAAAGAAAATTGTGTTTGTCGATACTCCGGGTCACGAAGCGTTTACGGAAATGAGGGCGCGCGGTGCAAAAGCGACTGATATCGCAATTCTTGTTGTTGCTGCCGATGACGGTATTATGCCCCAGACAATCGAGGCTATAAATCACGCAAAAGCTGCGGAAGTTCCCATTATTGTTGCGGTAAATAAGATTGATAAACCCGATTCAAATCCCGATAAAATTTTACAACAGTTGACCGAACACGGGCTTGTTCCCGAAGAATGGGGCGGTGATACGATTACCGTTAAGGTTTCCGCGTTGCAGGGTACGGGTATTGATGAACTTTTGGAATACATTTTACTTGTTGCTGATGTTCAGGATTTGAAGGCTAATCCAAAGGCAGAGGCATCAGGTGTTGTTATTGAGGCAAATTTGGATAAGGGAAAAGGCCCTGTTGCTACCCTTTTGGTTCAAAACGGAACTTTGCGCGTAGGTAACTGTATCGTTGTCGGTACTGCTTGCGGAAGGGTTAGAGCGTTGTTGTCCGATGCGGGTGAAAGAATCCAAAAAGCAGAACCTTCCACCCCTGTTGAAATTCTCGGTTTGACGGAAGTTCCTCAGGCGGGTGATTATTTTGAAGTTGTTAAGAACGAAAAAGAAATGAAACAAATCGTTGCCGAACGCAAAGAAAAAGAACGCGACAAACGTCTTGATGCAATGCTGCCCGCACATGTCCGCCGCGAAGCGGTTGCGGGTGAAGACGATATTCCGCAGTTGAATTTGATTATTAAGGCTAATACAAACGGTTCGGCTGAGGCTGTTTCGCAGGCGATTGCGCAACTTGAATCGACAGAGATTAAGACAAAAATTATTCACGTTGGTGTCGGTGATATTTCGGAGGCTGATGTTATGTTGGCTTCGGCATCAAACGCTTTGATTTTGGGCTTTACGGTAAAAGAGGATTCAAACGCGCTTGCCGCAGCGGAAAAAGAAGGGGTAACGATTAAGAAATACGATATTATTTATCAGATTTTGGAAGATATCGAAAAGACAATGCTTTCGCTGCTTGAACCCGAAATTAAAGAAGTTGAACTCGGTAAAGCAGAAGTCCGTCAGATATTTACAATCGGTAAGACAACAAGAATTGCGGGTTGTTATGTAACGGAAGGCAAGATTGTAAGAAGTAAAGATGCGGTTCTTTTGCGTGACGGCAAAGAGATTTTCCGCGGTGCAATAGACCAGTTGAAACGTTTTAAAGATGATGTAAAAGAGGTTGCGCAAGGTTTTGAATGCGGTATTTCGTTTGCAAAATGGAACGATATCGAAGTCGGTGACATAATCGAAGTTTCTACAACCGAAGAAGTTGAAAGACAAAGTTTATAAAAATTAGGTTTCCTTGATTGTTTTGATTATTGTAAGGTATTTTTTTAATTCCTTGGGGGTTGCTGTTCTCAAAATATCAACGAGTGTGTAATATGCAACATCTTTTAAATCTCGATTATTGTCAAAATCACCCAAATTCATATCAAGCTCTTTGCTTATTGCAATAAGAGTTTTCAAGGTCGGGAAATGTTTTCCTGCTTCAAGTCTCGACAACTGCTTTTCGTCCATTTCTACTTTTTCGGCAAGCATATACTGTGTATAGCCTTTATTAACACGTGCCGCTTTTATTTTTAAACCTATATTTTTTCTTATTATTTCATCACTGTTCATTTTAACACCTTTTACACTATATTGTGTTATATTTGTTACTTTTTGCACTTGACAAAATGCACTTTATAATTTATAATGTGGTAAAAATACCACCTAATAAACAAGAAAGATTGGAGGAATGATGAGCATTAAAGGCAGTATGAAAGTATTTCAAGGTTTTACTCTTGCGGAAATATTAATCACCCTTGTTATTATCGGAGTTGTTGCGGCAATAACGCTACCGACATTAATGCAAAATTATCAAAAGCATGTTACTGTAAATCGTTTGAAACAAACATACAGTATTCTTGAACAGGCGGTAAAAATGTCGGAAATTGACAACGGATATGTTAGTGAATGGGATTATGATATTAATGGTGAAGAATTTTATTCAAAATATATTAAAAATTATTTAAAAGATGTCAAGTCGGAAAACTTGATGATAAAAAGCAGAAATATACAATATAATAATGCAGCAGGTGTTCTTGTTAATGATATGATATTTAGTGATTCTTATAATGTTATATTGTCGAATGGGACCTTATTATCTTTCGGTACAGGTGCGGAAGGTTACAAACCTTTAGGTATTGATTTGAACGGAACTGCTGCACCGAACAAAGTCGGACGTGACTGGTTTCTCTTTCTTATTAATAAGGATGGAGGTTTAATGCCGTGGGGTTATGGTAATTATTTATACGGACTCGGAAAAAATCCGCAAAGAGCCGATATTTTGCAAAATGTAAATTACGGTTGCAGTAACTCGAGCAGTATTTCGAGAGCAGGTTTTTATTGTGCATTGTTAATAATGTATGACGGATGGAAGTTGGCTCCCGAATATCCCTGGTAAGTACCAAAATCTGTTTGGTTTGTCAAATTTTTTGTTTGTGGTAATATACAGACAGAGGATTTTTATGTTTGTAAACAAAGAACAACTTGTTTCTTATATCAAAAAATTATGCGAGCCGAAAATTTTAGTAATCGGTGATTTGGCTATTGATGAAATGATTTACGGTGATGCCGAAAGAATCTCCAGAGAAGCTCCCGTTCTTATTCTACGCCATTCGGCTACAAAATTAATTCTTGGTGCGGCTTCAAATGCTGCACATAATGCATCAGCCTTGAATGGGGGAAAAGTCAGCGTTATCGGTGTTTGCGGGGACGATTTTCAAGCGACACAGCTTAGAGAAACTTTTGAAGAAGCAAACGTAAATTGCGGTTATTTGGTTGTTGATCCTTCACGCAAAACTACTACAAAAACAAGAATTTCAGGGTCTATTACAACTTCAATAACCCAGCAGATTGTCAGGATTGATCGTCAAACAAGCGGATACTTAAGCCCCGAAATCGAAACGGAAGTTTTGAAACAAATAGAACGCGCTATCCCCGAACACGATGCAATTATTCTTTCAAACTATCATATCGGAACGCTTACCCCGAAAATTATCAAAGAAACAATAAGGCTTGCAAACGAACATAATAAAATTATTGTTGTTGATGCACAAAAAGATTTGGAAGTTTACAAAAACATAACCTCAATGACCCCAAACCTTCCCGATACACAAAAATCCGTTGGTTTTTCGATTGAAAATGATGAAGATTTGCAAAAAGCGGGTGACAAATTGCTTGAACAAACCAATGCAAAAGCAATACTGATTACCTGTGGTGCGGACGGAATGTTTGTTGCCCGCGCAAACAAGAATTATACAAAAATTCCCGTATTTAATAAATCGGAAGTTTTTGATGTTACCGGTGCGGGTGATACGGTTACTGCCGTTTATACGCTTGCTTTGGCTGCGGGTGCGGATTTTGTTTCCGCCGCAATTATCGGCAATATTGCCGCAAGCATTGTCGTAAGACAGTTCGGCTGTGCCACTACAACTATCGACGAAATCCTTGATGCCGTCGATAAATTATAGGAGAGAATTTTATGGAAAAATTTTATGAATTTTGTAAAAAGATTAAACCTGTTGATTTAATCATTATAACAGGTGTAATTATTGCTCTAATTGTCGGATTTATTACGTTTAAACATTTCAGGCAGACTGCAGATAAACAGATTGAAGCGACTTCAAAGATATCTTTTCAAATATTTATCAGAGGGGTTACGCTTACGGGCGGAGAAATTCCTGTCAAAGCCGACGAAAAAACATTTATCAGCATAAGAAACGTTCCCTATACTGATTTGGATGTTTTGAACGTAAAAGCCGAACGCAAAAAAGTTGTTCTGCCTATGATTAGCAATAAAAAGGTTATGGTTGTCGAAGATGTTTCTCAGGCAAACATGTACGATATAACGGTAACTTTGACCGATACCGCAAAAATTACAAAAGACGGAGCGGTTGTTGGCGGTAACAAAATAAAAATGGGCTTGCCCGTCACGTTGGAAGGAAAAGATTACAAATTTACGGGAACGGTTTCTGATTTGAAAGTTATGCCCGATACGGACGACAATCAGTATCACAGTTCCATAAACACTAATAATGATGTTCAATAATATTCTTGGGTTTGTAAGAGAAAAATCTCAATTTTTATATGAAAACAGCTTGTTTTTGCAAAATATCGACAAGCTGATTTTCGCATCAATTATTGCGGTGTTTTTGGCATCAACGGTAATGTCATCTGATGTAATAGGTTTTCTTGCACTTGTAACGGTTTTTTTGACGTTTGTTAAAATTTTGACAAAGCCTGATGAAAAATTTGAGTGCAAAACTTTTGAACTTTGGCTTTTGGCTTATTTCATGATTGTAATAATCAGCCTTGCGGGTTCGACATTGTTTTATTTGAGTTTGAAAGGATTTTTCAAAACTTTTACTTATTTGGCTTTTTATTTGTCGGTCGCTCAATATTTGCGTAAAAACAAGGACAAAATCCCTTATATTTTAGGGGCAATAGGACTTTGCGTAAGTTTTGAGGCTGTTGTGGGTTTATTGCAAAATTTTGCGAAAGTTGATGAAATTTCTACGTGGCAAGATGTTTCAAACCTTAACCCCGAACAGGTAATGACGAGAGTTTACGGAACTTTGAAACCGTTAAATCCCAATCTTTTGGGCGGATATTTTGTAGCGGGAATTCCTGCATTATATGGGTTGTCGGCATATTTTTATGTTGATAAAAGGTATAAGGTTGCTTTTGGAATTTTGGGTTTGGCATTGTTGTCGACTTTGACCCTGTTTTTGACGGGTTGCCGGGGGTCTTATATGGGAATGCTGATTATTGCTATCGGAATTTTTGCGGTTTCGGCAAAATTTTTGTGGAAAAATTATAAACATATATATTTGTCGGTTGTTGGCGGGGTTACGGCATTTGTTACGACTGTTATATTAATGACGGCATCATTGCGGGCAAGAGTTTTGTCAATTTTTGCAATGCGTCAGGATTCTTCCAATTCGTTCAGATTTAATGTATATCATTCTTCGCTGGATATGTTCAGAGATAATTGGCTTTTGGGAATCGGGGTCGGAAACCAAAATTTCCGTGAAATATACGGATTGTATATGAAAACGGGATTTGATGCTTTGAGTGCATATAATATTTTTCTTGAAATAGCGGTTGAAAGCGGAATTTTTGCACTTGTGGCATTTTTGGGATTTTTGGTAAGTTTGATTAAAAATTCGGTAAAATTTATTTTGAAGTCACAGGATTTGAAATATGTAATCCTTGTTTCGACGGCATTAATATCGGTTTTTGGGGTTTGTGTTCACGGAATGGTAGATACGGTATTTTTCAGACCTCAGATACAGTTCGTTTTTTGGACGATGGTAGCGATTTTGGGAACTGTTTAATTATTATACGCAATACTATTTACTTAAATTTTAACAACAAAAAAAAGACCGCTTTATGCGGTCTTATTCCAATAATGATTCCAACAATTCTGCGTTTCTTGCGGATGTCGTTGACTCTCGAACTTTTTGTTTGTAGATGTAAGTTCTCAGAGCTTCGCGGATTAGTTCGCTGCGGCTTCTGTTTTCTCCGTCAGCAACCTGATCAATCTTTTCCAAAAATTCTTCGGGCATAGAAATCAATACTCGTGCCATATATTCTCCTTTTCTTCTCTGACGTCCTTATACTTTAATAAAAACAATCAGATATAAAAAAGTGCTATTTTTTATTTAATTTTTATATACTAATTTTGAAAAGTGTTGATATGACAAGGTTTTAAATGTATATTAAATCTTAATAAAAATTAATAAATATTTAGGTAATTGCTATTTTAATTCAAATATATAAAGTGGGGGCTATGCACCCCCACATCCTGTACTCCATTTCTTTCTCTTTGTTTTTGGGCGAAGCAAAGAGAAAGAAATGGAGGAAAGAAAGAGAAACTGCGCCATGACCGCTTAATCACCACTAAGTTCAACCTAAAGCGAATTAACTCGCTATACTCTATTGTCATTGCGAGTCCGAACGTTAGTGAGGACGTGGCAATCTCATTATATTGTCAATACTTTATCGCTCAGACAAAATTCGCTTTGTTACTGTTTCACTAAGTGGTGATTATAAGAAGTATCGTGTGCTGCGCACACCAAAGGTATTTACCCAATTTATCAAACTTTACCATACTTATAAAACAAAAACACACCGCTTATGCGGTGTGTTTATAAGTTTAAGAAAGAAACTATTTAAGTCTTACGCTTACAGAAGTCCCTTTTTTAGAGATATCAACTTTTCCTTCTCTTGCCAGCCAGCCAAGACCTAAGTCTGCAAAGTTGCCTTTAAGATCCAATTCTTTTTTCATTTTTGAAAAAGTTGCTTCTCCGTTGCTTGACAAATATTCATAAATCTGTCCTGCTGAAAATCCAATCTGTTCTTCTAATTCTTGCATATTTTTTGCCTCCGTTTTTATGCTATCTTGTTATCCTTGTGCTTTTATAATAGACTAACAGCTAAAAAAATGCAATAGTCTGTTAAGATGAAGACAAAAAAAATTTTTTATTGTTCATGCTACAATTATTATTAAGGAGTATGATGTGCTGATTGAGGGCGATTTATCAACTAATAAAACGGATTTGCTTATAGAAAAATATGCGGAATTATTGAACAACGGAGTTAATTCTTCGGAAATTTTGGTTATAGTTCAAAATTCAAGTCGAAAACAGGAATTTGTTGACAAAACACTTGAAAGACTTACCGTCGATTGTATAGAAAAACTTCAAATATATTCGTTTTTCGGGCTTGTTTACAATGCCGTAAACGATAATTGGGCGTTCCTTGAAAATATAAATCCGTTTGAAAATCCGACAATACTCCCAAACCTTGCGGGGCTTGAAGTTTCTCAATTTTTGCTGAGTGATATAATCAGAGAAGTGCCGTTTAAGGGTTACAATTCCAAAAAATCCTTGCTGCACCAGCTTTTTAGACGTTATTCGCTAATCGTTCAAAATAATTTGAATGATGATGAAATTGAATGGCGGTCAAATGTTTTGGGTGAAAGTTTTGCTGATGATGCAAAAAAAGCCTTGAAAAAATTATTGGCAAAAACCCTTGCACTGCGTGATTTTGATTATTTAAGACAGGGGCTTGTTTTCAATTATATTTACAAAAATTCGGATTACTTTCAAAAAATAAAATACCTGTTTGTTGATGACGGTGATGAGATTACTCCTTTGTGCTTTGACTTTATTGAGTATTTAAAGCCTCAACTGAAAAGTGTTTTTATTGCTTACGATTCAAAAGGAGCAAGCAGAACGGGGTATTTGAGTGCGGACAGAACCGCGGTGTGGAAGTTTGAAGAACTTTTTAAAGAGCATGCCGAAAAAATTGTTTCACAAAACAAAACGGCTGATGATGCCGAAAAATTGTATAATAATGTTACGGGCGAAAATACGGAACAGCTTGAAAATTTTTCGCTAAATTCACCTTCAAAACGCGCCTCAATGATTGATGAAGCCGTAAAAAAAATTAAAGAACTTTTGGGCAAAAATGTCCTTCCTTCCGAAATTTCCGTTATTACTCCCGTAATTGACGACATGCTCAAATTTTCATTGAAAGAAAATCTTAAATGCAATTTGACGTTTTTGTCGGGTAGTGAAAAACTTGTTCAAAACAAACTTGTAAAATCCGTTCTTGCAATACTCAAACTTGCGGGGGGCATGACAATTTCAGAGTTTGAATTGCGTGTAATTCTTTCGGAATTTTTGGGAATTCCCGTCAAGCATTGCAGGAATATTTTGTCGGAGTTTTTGAGATCGGGTGAGATTATTGAACATAAATTCAAACTTGATGAATACACCGAAAAATATCAAAAGTTCGGTGAAATTCTTGCCAAACTCAAGAGCAGTGATGAAAAATTATCCGAAAAAGTTTATGATATCTATAACGTGGCGGATTTTACCACTATAAATCCCTCAGAAATCACAAAATTCAACTTTTTTATCAAACAACTTGAAGATTTTGAAAATGTTTTGGGAAAAGATTTTGCTTCACGTCAAGATGATATAATCAACAGAATTGAAAATTCGATTATTGCCGAAAATCCTTATACTGTTTTTAATACCGCTAAAAATGACTTGACAATATCCACTCCGCAAAAAATTATTGACAATCAGGTCAAAACCAAATATCAACTCTGGCTTGATGTTTCGAGTGATGAATGGATAAAAAGCGATACGGGGCCTTTGTATAACGCTTGGGTTTTCCAAAGAGGCTGGGAGAAAGACGAATTTACTATAGATGACAATATAGAATTATCCAAAGAAAAAACCGCAAGGATTTTGAGAAAACTTACTCTTTGCGCGGGCGAACATGTTTTTGCGTACTCAAGCCTTTTTGACGGAAACGGTTTGGAAAATTTTGGCGGAATTGAAGAATTTATAAAGGTTGTTGAAAATAAAGAAGAAGATAAAAATGATAAAAAATCCTTCAATATTACTCCGCGTGACGATCAAAAGCCCGTTTTGGCTTACAAAAAAGGAAAAATGGCTATTTCTGCAGTTCCGGGGGCGGGCAAAACCACAATTTTGCTTGCGCTTATCATAAAACTTTTGGATAGCGGAATTAACCCCGATAATATTTTTGTCATGACTTATATGGAATCGGCTGCAAGGAATTTTCGCGACAAAATTAAAACGGTCAGAAATTCTTCGCATTTGCCGAATATTAGTACAATTCATGGGCTTGCACTGAGGATTTTAAAAGAAAACGGAAATTTTGAACGATTGGGATTGCCTTCGGATTTTGAAATTTGTGACGATACTCAAAGAACACGCATAATCCGTACCATTTCCGATAAACTTAAACTCAAAAAAACGGAAACGGACGATTTTGACAGAGGGGTTTCGGTTTTTAAAATCGGAGGCGGAAATTTTGAAAATGTCAATGACAAAAAAATTGAAAAATTCAAAACATTTTTTGACGAATATCAAAACATTTTGCGCGAAGGAAATTTGATTGACTATGACGACATGCTCGTTTCGTCCGTAAGATTGTTGGAGGAAAATCCCGATATAAGAGAATATTATCAAAATATTTGTCAATATATTATTGAAGATGAAGCGCAGGATTCTTCTTCAATTCAACAACGGCTTATAAATCTTTTGAGTGCAAAGTACGGGAATATAATTCGTTGCGGAGATATAAATCAGGCAATTACAACGACTTTTTCCAATGCTGATGTTGAAGGTTTCAGAAAATTTATATCCGAAAGCGAAAGTGTTGAAATGAATTGTTCGCAAAGGTGTACAAAAGATGTTTGGACACTCGCAAATAATCTTGTTTGTTGGGCTGATACGAAAGAAGAAACAAAAGATGCGTTTTACAAAATTTTTATGAACCCCGTTGAGGGACGTAATCCCGTAAGTGAAAATTCGGTTAAATCCGTAATTTTTGAAAAACCGCTTGAAGAAAGAAATTATATCTTGCGTGAAATTAAACAGGCATTGAAAAAAGACCCGAAATGTACTATCGGTATACTTTTGAGGAGTAATTTTCAGGTCGGTCAGTGGATAAATTTTATAAACAACAGCGGGCTGAAAAGTATTACACGAAGCGAAAGTTTGGAACAAAAATCTATTTTCAGAACGATTTTTTCCGTAATGCAAATGGTTTTGAAACCGTTTGATAATGAAGTTGTTGCGGATAATTACGAAATTTTGGCTGAGGTCGGATTGTATAAGCAAAGATTGGGGCTTGAAATTCGCAAGTACGAAACTCCTTTTATTGAGCTTGATTGTGACGGTATAAATAATATTTATCTGGAACAGTTTTATTGGGATTTGACTTATTGGTTGTCGTTTTCGCATCTTGCACCCGAAGAATTGGCTATAAAAATCGGGCTTTATTATTTTTCGTCAGAAATCGAAAAATCCAATGTTTATCTGATTTCTACGTTAATAAAACGTTTGAGTATGAGCTACAAAGATTTTCCGACACTTTTGGAAAGACTCGGAGAGCTTGCAAAGAAACCTTCTTTGAGCGGTTTTAAATTTTTCTCCGAAGAAGATGAAAGTTCAAAAGAATTTGTTGCGGGCAAGGTTCAGGTTATGACAATGCACAAATCCAAAGGTGATGAATTTGATTACGTTTTTGTTCCCGAATTTTCGGAAAAAAATCTTCCGCTTGATATAAATGATATTAAAATCAAATCGGATTTTACGGAAAATCTGAAACGCTTAAATCCGAATTATGAGCCAAAGTCGGAATTTGAGATTAGAAAAGAGCTTTTGGCGGAATATTTAAGGCTTATTTATGTTGCTATTACAAGGGCAAAGAAATATCTTTATTTTACAACGAGCAGAAAAGTTAAGTCTTATGACAAAATAAAAGATGAACCGCCAAATATTATTTTTGGGGAGGTTTTGAAGGAGGTAAACCGTGTATAGTCCGAATATGCTGAAAACATTCCAAACCTGTCCGAAAAAGTATTTTTACAAATATGTTGAGGGAATTTCCGTTCCGCAAAAAGCCTCGTTTTTTGAAAAAGGTAAAAAAATTCACGCACTTGCGAATTATTATCTTCGCGGAGATAATATCGAAAAACTTGAAAAAGTATTGAATGCTGATGAGCAAAGAGTTTGGGAGAGTTTGAAAACCAACGAATTTTTCCAAAAAAAATACGTTAATTCCGAATATAATCTTTCGTGCAGGGTTGGCGAATATTGGGTTGGCGGAAGGCTTGACGCTGTTGTGAAAGATGAAAATTCGGGCGAATATTTTATTCTTGATTACAAAACGGGTTCAATCCCGAAAAATCCCGAATACGATTTTCAAACAATGGTTTATTTGTTGTGCTTGTCAAAAAAAACGGGTGCAAAAGTAAGTTTTGTTTATATAGATTTGAAAAATAATCAAAATTGCGTTATACCGTTTGATGCGGAAAAATCAAACGAATACGAAAAGCGAATTGTCGATATTTGCGATAAAATCGCCCGACTTTTGGGCGAACCCGAAATCGAGCGGTTTAAATCATGTGATTTTTGCGAATACGGAAAAATTTGCATGTAATTTTTATCTAACCTTGTAAGGGTAGTCGTTAGGAATTTTCCAACCGTTATATTGTATAAGAGCAGCACAATTCATTCCTGTATTATTACAACCGTATGTTCCATGATTTTCAGAATAAAAACTTTCAAAATAATATTTGTCAGTGTATGATACAAATGCAAACATGCAACGTCCTTGATAATGATCAAATTTTTGGCATTTATCTACATCCATTGTGTAATAGTTGTATTGCCCGTTCCATTTTTTGCTGACTCTTAAAATAGAACCGTCTGCAAAATATATAGATACAAAATCATTATCACCATTTCCCGGATTTTCTTCAACTTTTGTATATTTTATGTATGGTAAAATATATTGTTCAATTCCGTTTTTGCTATGTATTGTACCATGCCAATATTTTCTATCTCCGTTGTCAATTTCAGACAGCCTCATAGCTTGGTTCATAACCGTATATATTTTCTTTAACTTTGTTTCAACAACGTGATTGTGATATTTTTGAATGATTGTGGGTAATGTCATGGCAGCAACTATGCTAATTACACCTAAAGTAATTAAAACTTCCGCAAGGGTGAAACCTTTAATTTTTTTCATATATTATCCTTTCTAATATAAGTATATTATCCTTATAATATAACAGTATAACTTATTACTATGATTTTGTAAAGTGTTTGTAGTTACAAAATCATGGAGGGATATATGAAAAAGAAATTGTCACGTTCGGGGAGCGGGTGGGCTTTATTTATGCCTAAAACCCTTTTAGAGCTTATTGATGTTAATCCCGAAGAAGACATGCTTGAAGTTAAGGTTGAAAATAATACGGTTAAAATTACAAAAGCCGAAACTTTACCTGACGTTACAAAAAATAAATAATTTTGTAATTTTGAAATGTTTGTGTTACAATGCTATCAAGGGATATGACTTAGTGGGAGAAATTTATGTCTGATACAGAAACTATTGGTAACGAAGTAAAAGAACAGGAAAAAATCGAAGTAGTCGAATTGGAAAATAATGATGAGGCTATCGAAACAAAAACCTCAAATTCTTATGATGCAAGCAATATCAGAGTTTTGGAAGGGCTTGAGGCGGTCAGAATGCGCCCCGGCATGTATATAGGTTCAACCTCTCAAAGAGGTTTGCACCACTGCATCTACGAAATTGTTGACAACTCGATTGATGAATCTTTGGCAGGTTTCTGTACCGATATTTACGTAACAATTAACAAAGATAACAGTATTACCGTTGAAGATAACGGACGCGGTATCCCTGTTGATATAAAACCCGAAACGGGCAAATCCGCTCTTGAAATCGTTCATACGGTTCTTCACGCGGGCGGAAAATTCGGTGACGGCGGTTACAAGGTGTCGGGCGGACTTCACGGTGTAGGTGCATCTGTCGTAAACGCTTTGTCCGAAAAATATAAAGTCGAAGTTTCACGTCAAGGGTTTGTTTGGCGGCAGGAATACATGAGAGGCGAACCGCTTACTCCTGTTGAAAAAGGTGAGGCAACCGACAAAACCGGGACAAAAACAACTTTTTGGCCCGATCCCGAAATCTTTACCGAAACCACAATCGTTGACAAAGATGTTATTTCAAGCAGATTACGCGAAATGGCATTCCTCAACAAAGGTTTGAGAATCGTGTTTATTGACGGCGCAACAGGAGAACAGCAAGAATTTCACTACGTTGGCGGTATCGGAAGTTATGTCGAATACTTGAACGAAAACAGAACGGTTTTGCACGACAAACCGATTTATATCGACAAAGTTGTTGACGGAATGCAAATCGAAGTTGCTATGCAATACACAGATGCGTATTCGGAAAGTGTTCTTTCATTCGCAAACAACATCAACACTCATTCCGGCGGTACGCACCTTACGGGCTTTAGAAACTCTTTGACGCGTGTATTTAACGATTACGCAAGAAAAAATAATATATTAAAAGATTCCGACCAAAATCTTTCGGGTGAAGATGTCAGAGAAGGTTTGACGGCTATCGTCAGCGTAAAAATTCCTAACCCCGAATTTGAAGGTCAAACAAAAGAAAAATTGGGCAACGCTGAGGCTATGACCGCAACTCAAGATGCAGTAAGAGATAAATTGCAGGAATGGCTTGAATTTAATCCGAAAATTGCCAAAATAATTATCGAAAAAACATTGCAGGCGCAAAGAGCGCGCGAAGCAGCAAGAAAAGCAAGAGAATTGACAAGGAGAAAATCCGTTCTTGAAAATTCTACATTGCCCGGAAAATTAGCCGACTGTTCAAACAGAGAACCCGAAAAATGCGAAATCTATATAGTTGAGGGTGATTCTGCGGGCGGATCTGCAAAACAAGGCAGAAACAGAATGTTTCAGGCTATTTTGCCGTTGAGAGGTAAAATTCTTAATGTTGAAAAAGCAAGACTTGACAGAATTTACGGTAACAACGAAATTCAGTCAATGGTTCAGGCTTTCGGTATAAATATCAGCCGTAACCCTGACGAAATCAACCTTGAAAAACTTCGTTATCACAAAATTATTATTATGACAGATGCTGATGTTGACGGCGCGCACATCAGAACGCTTTTATTGACGTTCTTCTTCAGATATGCAAGACCGTTAATCGAAAACGGGCATGTTTATATTGCACAACCGCCGTTGTTTAAGATTACTTCGGGCAAAAATATCGAATATCTGTATGATGAACACGCGCTTGATAAAATGTTAAAAGAACGCGGTATCAAGAATTTGAGTTTGTCCGACAAAACAAAATCAAGAACCAAAACGGGTGATGAACTTTTGGAACTTATTAAAAACATGTCGGCATTCTACAATTCTTATAACAACCCGATTTTGAACCTTTATCCCGCGGTTGTTTTGAGAGGGCTTGTTCGCTCGGGAATTGTGCCGGAAAACTTTGATGATCAGGCTAAGATGACTGAAATTATCGAATACTTGAATCATTATCTTCAAGATCACGCGAAAAACTACAATATTTCGGAAGCATCAAGCTATGTTTGCTCATTGAAATACAATCCCGAAAACTCTAAGTATTCAATTCAGTTGAATTTGAACGAGGAAGAACACGTAATTATTAACCAAAATATTATCAAGAGTTCGGAATACAAGCGTTTGAAGGCATCTTATCCTCTTATCAGAGATTATTTGATTGAGGAAGAAGATAATTTGATTTTGGAAACCGATACCGAACAGTATGAAATCAACTCGTTTGAAAAACTTCAAAAAATTATTGACGACAGAGGTCAAAAAGGCATGACTATTCAGCGTTTCAAAGGTTTGGGCGAAATGATGCCTCAACAGTTGTGGGAAACAACAATGGATCCTGCGACAAGAACGTTGTTGAAGGTAAATTTGGAAGATGCAATGCTATGCGACCAGTTGTTCGATATTTTGATGGGTGACAAGGTTGACCCGCGCAGAAACTTTATCGAAGCCAATGCGGTCTATGCGACAAATATTGATACGTAAGAGGAAACTGCAAAAGTTTGGATTTTTTCTAATTTATTGTTGAGGTTAACAAGTTAAGAAATTTTTCTACCCTCGCCCCTTGCGGGAGAGGGTAGAATTTCAATATGAGAGCTTGCTCGAATATTAGAAATTCGGGTGAGGGGTATAAAAGAAAATCAAACATGTCACCCCTCACCCTGTTTTCAGACTTTCGCATTCCGCTCAAGTCGAAAACAGACCTCTCCCGCAAGGGGAGAGGTAGTTAAAATGATAAAATATCTTATAATAATGGCAAAGTAAGAAAATCAAAATTTAGTCAAACCCAAATTGTAAACTTTTGTAAAAATTAATTTAAAACAGGCTGAAATCCGCTTATAATGCCTCTATGGTATGGTATGGTATGGTCGCATTGCGCCCGTAGCAACTATTTTGGGCTAAAATTTTTTCTATATATACGGGGGAATATATAGGAGAAATGCTATGGGGATTGAAAAAATTGCCGCTAAATTGCCTATAATTGCGAAAGATTTGACTAAAGTCAAAAAGATATCAAAATTTGATACTATTTTTGACAAAATGATTTCAAAGGTAAATAAATCGTCATTACCCGAACCAAAAACGAGGGTAGAATATGAGTTGCGCAGAGCGGCAAAAAAGGCTCAAGAAATGCGTATGGTGCGTCAAAATCCCGATTATGCCATAAGAGGCTTAAAAAAAGTAATGCTTGAGCAGGCTAATCGCACATTGACGGAGAATTTTGCGTTTAAAAAACAAAATTTGATGCGGGAATTGTCTAAAGTTTGTGATGAAAATGTTATGCAAAGGATTGCAAAAGCGGATACGCCCGAAAAATTGGCGAAAATTCTTGTAAACCAAGATATTGAATACTTGCGGAATTATCTCAGATTAGTGATGAATAATATATCCGCTGAGGCTGTTTATACAGGCAAAAAACTGCCGAAATTTACGCTTGATATGGAACAATATGTTTACAAATTGAAAGCTAAACGTACCGATTTTGTTTTGGCGCGTGAGCGTGCAATGCATGTTCAGTCGACAAATCCGCAGGTAATTGCGATAGAAAATATTTTAAAAGAACAATACGGAGCAAAATTTGTTTCGCTAAAGGATAATGAAGAACTTGCAAAAAATGTTTTGAAAGCGTTTGAGGTTGCTTCAAAAGGCGGTGTTCAAGTTCCAAAAAACGTAATTGCAACGGATTTTTTGCCCGTGGGCGGTGAAAATCTTTTGTACGGGGAAGGTTCTATTTTGCTAAATCCTGCAAAACAAGTTTTCAGAGAGGGGTGGTGTTCGACAAAAGCACCTTACCATGCGCCTTTGCATGAAATAATGCACGGAACTCATCCGAAATTAATTTCGTTTAATAATAAAAAACTTCCTGCAAAATATAAAGCGGTAAAAAATAACCTTTCGGGCTATTCTGCAAATTCTCCTACTCACGAAACATTCACGGAACTGAATGCAAAACGTGTTGTTGACGGACTGAATAAAGAAGAACAGGAATTGTTCGATTATTTGAATATTTTGGCTTAATTTTTTTATGTTATAATATCTTTGAAAGAGAGATATTATGTTAATTCATACGATAGCTGAAGTCAGAGAACAGGTTAAAGAATGGCGAAAACAAGGGCTTTCAATCGGGCTTGTGCCTACAATGGGCGCGTTACATGACGGACACAAAAGTCTTATCGAAAAATCGGTTGAAAAATGCGACAAAACTGTTGTTTCGGTTTTTGTAAATCCGATTCAATTCTGTCCCGGTGAAGATTTGGACAAGTATCCGAGAACTTTGGAGGCAGACGAAAAACTTTGCAATGATGCGGGTGTAGATATCGTTTTTGCCCCGTCACCAAAAGAAATGTACGGCGAAGGGCATATTCTGTCAAATGATTTTTTGACATACGTCATTCCGCCATATTTTTATACGGATAAACTCTGCGGAAAATCCCGTGTAGGACACTTTGACGGGGTTTGTACGGTTGTAAATAAATTGTTCAACATTGTTCAACCCGATTTTGCGTTTTTTGGCGAAAAAGACCGACAGCAATTAATTATCTTGAAAAAAATGGTTAAGGATTTGAATATTCCCATACAAATTATTCCATGTCCGATTGTCAGAGAGGAAAGCGGGCTTGCACTCTCGTCAAGGAACAAATATTTGTCGGAAAACGATAAAAAAGAAGCTCTTGTATTAAGCAAAATACTGTTTAATATAAAAGCGTGTTACGAAAAAGGTATAAAGGATTGCAAACTGCTTCACGAAACCGCATTTTCCTACTTAAACGAACATCATTCGCTTGAATATCTTGAATTTCGTGACGCTGACGATTTGGAAGAAAAGAAAATCGCAGACAAAAATACTATTGTGTTTATTGCGCTAAAAATTGGTGATGTAAGGCTTATTGATAATATAGCATTGGAGAACGTATGATTCATTTTTACAAATTATTGTCAAAATTTTTTCAACTTAGTTTAAATTTATTGTTTGTTGTTCAAATAATTTTGATGATGTTGGTATTTTTTACGGCAACATATTGGTTTTTTAATCTTATAGGTTCAAATATATTTGCATTTGCAATGCCTTTGGCAGACTCAATATCCGAGTTTGTAAAAATATTTTATAACCACGACATTGAAGTCGGTGGTGTATATATAGACGGTTCGCTTTTGATGTTTGATATTGTCGCACTGTTAGCGGTATTTTTGATTTCAAAATCAAAATATTACGTTCACAGAATTATTGAAAACATCGGGTTTGCAATCGTTGAATGTAACAGAAAAATTGAGAAAAATTTTAACGAAGAACTTAAAAGAGAAGCTGATGCGCTTGTTAAAAAATACAACAGAGTTGCCGTAATGATTGAATTTGATGCAAAAGATATGCAAATTGATACTGTATGGGGCGGTGACGAAAATAATGGTGTAAAAGAAAAGATAGATGATGCTTTGAAGATGTTTTATGCGTCCGTAAAATCAGTTCCGGATTGCACGTTTATTAACAGCAGAGGCAGGCTTTTAATCAAGTTGAAAGATTTTAACAAAATTGATAACCTCTTATTTTTTATTGATGAAAGTATAAATCGCATAAGAGCAAATATGAAAAAATCCCGCTGGGATTTGTATTCCTATGTAGCGGTGGAAGCGTATTATGATAATGTGGATTTTGATACAAAAGTTTTGCCGTCACTTGAAAATCTTTTGAGACTTCGTCATAAAAATGAGGTAGTTTGTTACGGAAACTTTAATCTTCGATACAATATAAAACCGAAACCAATGTTTTATGCCGTACTTTTGAAGGGACTGTACGACATAAACGGCGGCAGTGAAATTTTTTCTTTAGTTAAGAAAGGTTAACTGCCTATTGATTTTTTAAAATTTTTAATATATTATATCGTTATCACCGCAGACAGTTAGCGGGGGTTGTGGTAAATCAAAGCGTGAGCGAAGATTTGCGGGAATAATAAACTCCCTTAATAAATCAGCTAACCGAGGTAACACAGTCGAATATAGCTTTGTTATGAGATTTTGCGGTCTGAATATTGATAAAAGATGCAAAGTCTTTTTTAATGTTCAAATCAGGTCGATATTAAAAATGTCATTACGAGGAGGGCAAAGCCCGACGTAGTAATCTCATTAAAAAAACAAAGGAGCAAAAATGGCAACAAAAGCATTTAAATCAGAAAAAATTGATGAAATAAAATCAAAAGCCGAAAAAGCTCAAGTAGCAATCGTAACCGAATACAAAGGTTTGTCGGTTGAAGAAATTACTAACCTCAGACGTTCGCTTCAAAAAGAAGGCGGCGATTATATGGTTACAAAAAATACTTTGGCTAAAATCGCTTTGAAAGGTACTGATTTTGAAATTCTTACAGATTCTTTGACAGGTCCCGTAGCTATTGCTTTCGGGTTTGAAGATCAGGTAAGCCCTGCAAAATTGGTTGCTAAATTCATCAAAGACACCAAGAAAGGTGTTATTACAGGCGGAGCTTTGGACGGCAAATTGCTTGATGCTAAAGAAGTTGAAGCACTTGCAAAAATGCCTTCAAAAGAAGAACTTATCGCAAAAATTCTCGGTTCCGTCAACTCACCCGCTTCGGGTATCGTTGGCTCTATCAATGCGGTTATGGCACAACTTACACGTGCTATGGCAGCCGTCAGAGACCAAAAAGCAGCTTAACGTTTTTACGTGTAGCGTAAATTATTAATGTACAAAAAAACTAAAAGGAGAAAAAATAATGAGTAATGTAGAAACTATTTTGGAATCAATCGAAAAATTGACTTTGTTGGAAGCAGCAGAATTAGTAAAAGCTATGGAAGAAAAATTCGGTGTATCAGCAGCAGCTCCCGTAGCAGTTGCAGCAGCAGCTCCCGCAGCAGCAGGCGAAGCAGCAGCAGATGAAGCATCTGAAGTTAACGTAATCTTGGCTTCAGCAGGTGCTAACAAAATCGCTGTATTGAAAGAAGTTCGTGCTATCACAGGTCTTGGCTTGAAAGAAGCTAAAGATTTGGTAGACGGTGCTCCTAAAGCTGTTAAAGAAGGTATCAAAAAAGAAGATGCCGAAGCTATCAAAAAACAGCTTGAAGCAGCAGGCGCAACTGTTGAAATCAAATAGTCGATTTAATATGATGTTGAAAGACCTCCTTAGGGAGGTCTTTTTTATATAACGAAATTAAAAAGTTCGCTTAAATTTATTTCAAATACATTGGCAATATTTTCAAGATTTTTAACGGTAATGTTTGTTTCGCCGCGCTCAACCATTCCGATAAAATTTCTGTTTAAATCAGATAATTCAGCTAATTTTTCTTGTGAAATCCTTCGCTTTTGCCTTTCAACTCTGATTTTTTGCCCTAATTTAAATATGGTATTTTCATTGATTTGTTTCATAATGTAAATTTTAATGGTTAATATATTGATAATCTACCTAATATCATGATAAAATGACTAATATATTAGGCAAATAGAGGAGCAAATTATGAAAGAAGCAGCTAAGTCAAAGGCAGCTAAGAAGCTGAGTTTAGAGGGCAGGAAGAACGGCGGGCAAGAAGGTCGGCTGTTATCGTTGAATAAGCTACCCTCGCCCCAACGGGGAGAGGGTGCATTTGTAGGAGATGAAAGAGCCGTACAAATGCGGGTGAGGGGTTCAATACCCGATAAAGTCTTTTCACGTAAACGCTTCGCGTTTACCTTAGCCGAAGTCCTCATCACCCTCGGCATTATCGGTGTTGTGGCGTCAATGACATTGCCTGTTGTTGTACAAAAATGTAAAAACATAATTGTCGAAAAAAGAAAAAAAAAAGTTTATACGATTATGAATCAAGCTATTCAGAGAGCTGAGGCTGATTATGGAGCAAAAGAGGATTGGGATTTCAGTGATGAAAATTTTTGGAATAAATATTTTGCTCCGTATATTAAGGTTGTAAAAATTGAACGCATAAAAGATAACAATTATACATACAACAAAATTTATTTACCTGACGGCAGTTTGTTAATAAGTAAATATATGCAGGTAGTAAAAGATGAAAATGATAATGAAAGTGAAGTTATGAATGTGGGATACGGTTCCAATGCCGATTATTTTTTCTACCCTAATGCTAAAAATTTTAATATGAATACTTTTAGCGATTACAGTGATAGCGGTAAAAATTTTTTTATATTTCGATTTGCTCAAAATGTAACTACTGATTATTTTCATTACAGAAAAGGTTTTATGCCTTATGCGCATGGCTTACATCAGAATTTTGACAATATGTATGAGGGTGGAAATTTTTCTTGTAATAAAAACTCATATTATAATTGTTATTGCACATTTGCTATTATGCAAAACGGTTGGAAAATCCCCAAAGACTACCCGTTTAAGGTTAAATAATTACTTCGTCTTTTTCAATAAAATCAATATTATCAACGCGATTACACCGACATTGATAAATATGTCGGAAATATTGAATACGGGAAAGTGGATAAAGTTTAGTTGAAAATAATCTCTTACATAGCCTAATGCAATGCGTTCGTGCAAATTCCCCGCAATACCTGCCGATAATATCGTGATGAAAAAGCACATTTTTAAAGAAATTGATTTCAAATGATTGATTACATACATTGCAAGCAAAACAAGCGCAACAACCGAAAGGATTATCAAAAGTTCGCGTGAGTCTTGCAAAATACTGAATGCCGCACCTGTATTTTTTACATAATTCAATGAGAATACGGGGTTTGAAAGAGTATACCCGCCGGTGATTTTTTCAACCATTATTTGCGATAAATACAAATCGGTGAAAATAAAAAATACGTAACAGGTAATAAAATAAATAAACTTACTTGCTTTGTTCATCTTTATCCTCTATTTTTATAAATCTGTTTTCGGGAATTACGTTTACTCTTGTCATAATGAACGCAAGTCCGTTCATATAAACTCTTATTCTTTGTTCGTCATAGCTTTCGGCTTGCGTAATGCCGACAGATGCTACCGTATATTCGTTTACGTTGTCTTTGTTGGATTGAAAAACACGTTCCAAAACATTCCCCGAAACCCTTCTGAAAGCACTATCGGATTGCGTTTGCGGATAGACAATGTTTTCTTTGTTGATTGACGCTACGGCGGTTGTACCTTGAGGAACATCAACTTTTAACGTGGTTGTGTAAAATTTGCCCGAACCGATTTGTTTTGGGGCATTTAATTCAATATTTAAATATCTTGCATCGCCGTATTTTAACGTGGTAGTTTCTTCAATAATTTTTTCGGAGCTGATTTTCCAGGTTGTACCGATTTTTTCAAGGTGATAAACACATCTTGATACGGAATAAAGTTCTCCGATTGTTTCGTATTCGCCAATTTCTTCTTTTGAAGTTGCAACTGCGGTTTCTTTGACAAAAACCGTTGCGTAATTATCGGAAAATTCAATATTTTTTATTTCCGTTGTGTAGGTTATGTCGGGATAAGTTTTCCAGGTGTCTTGAATAAGTTTGAAATAAACATCTCTGTCAAACCCGTCCGAGTTTACAAAATTAACGGAATAAAGCGATGAAAGCCCCGCGTAATCCTGTTTATTAGCATACAAATCCTGCTTTTCAATAATATTTTTTATATCTTGAATTGTTGATTTGTAAATTTTATTTTGTTCGATTTGCGCTTTTTTATTGGCAAAAAATCCCGCATTGCAAGGAGTTTGTGAGCCAAAAGCCGTCAGTAATAAAGCCAAAGTTAATAAAACGGATATCTTTTTCATAATAATATTATACATAAAAATCTTTTTATGTTAATATGCTTGTAAAGATTGGAGAGAAAAAGAATGAAAGAAGCGTATTTTCCGCAAGAAATAGAAAAAAAATGGCAGAAAAACTGGGAAGATAACAAAGTTTTTAAAACCGAGGACGAAAGTGACAAACCGAAATTTTACGCTTTGTCAATGTTTCCGTATCCTTCGGGCAAACTTCACATGGGGCATGTCAGGAATTACACGATTACGGACGTAATTGCTCGTTTCAAGAAAATGAACGGTTTCAATGTTCTTCACCCTATGGGTTGGGACAGTTTCGGACTTCCCGCTGAAAATGCCGCTATGAAACATGGCGCAGACCCCGAAAAATGGACTGTTGAAAATATTGCTTATATGACAAAACAGCTCAAGATGCTCGGGCTTTCTTATGATTGGGACAGAGAAGTCACCACCTGCAAACCCGATTATTACAAATGGACGCAGTGGTTATTTTTGCAATTATATAAAAAAGGTCTTGCGTATAAAAAAGAAGCTGCCGTAAACTGGTGTGACGAATGCGGTACGGTTCTTGCAAATGAGCAGGTTATTGACGGCAAGTGCTGGAGATGCGATCACGTTGTAGAGAAAAAATATTTGTCACAGTGGTTTTTGAAAATTACGGATTATGCCGAAGTTTTGCTTGAAGATTTGGACAAACTCAAAGGTTGGGGCGATAATGTAAAAACTATGCAGGCAAACTGGATTGGAAAATCTCAAGGTGCTATTTTCAGATTTCCCGTTGTAGATGCACCGTCAGGTGAAAAAATGGAAGTTCCCGTTTATACAACACGTCCCGATACGGTTTATGGTATAACTTATCTTGTTGTTGCGCCCGAATACGCTGATATTGAAAAACTTACAACGGCGGAAAATAAAGAAACCGTTGAGGCATATCGTGCAAATGCCCGTAAAATGACCGAAATTGAAAGACTTTCGACCGAAAGAATTAAAACGGGTGTTCCTTTGGGAACTCATTGTAAAAATCCGTTTACGGGAGAAATTTTCCCGCTTTGGACTGCCGATTATGCGTTGGCGGAATACGGAACGGGTGCCGTAATGGCTGTTCCGACACATGATGAGAGAGATTTTGCTTTTGCAAAAAAATATAACCTTCCTATGAAGGTGGTTATTCAAAATTCTGAAAATCCATCAGATTGCGAACATGAAGCATATACCGACGAAGGTATTTTGGTAAATTCGGGCGAATTTAACGGTATGAAAAATACTGAGGCTAAAAAAGCAATTACTCAAAAAGCCGTTGACGAAGGTTTTGGCGAATTTAAAACTCAATACAGACTCAGAGATTGGCTGATTTCGCGTCAGAGATATTGGGGTGCGCCTATCCCCGTTGTTTATTGCGACAAATGCGGAATACAACCCGTTCCCGAAAATCAATTACCCGTAATGTTGCCGAAAGATGTTGATTTTTCGGTTGTGGGAAAATCTCCGATTACTACTTCAAAGACTTTCAAAGACCCTGTTTGTCCTGTTTGCGGAGGGCATGCGGTACGTGAAACCGATACTATGGATACGTTTATGTGTTCAAGCTGGTATTATTTGCGTTATGCTGATGCAAAGAATGACAAAGAGTGTTTTAACAAAGATAAAGTAAATCACTGGCTTCCTGTTGATCAGTATGTAGGCGGTATTGAACACGCTATTTTGCACCTTTTGTATTCAAGATTTATTACAAAAGCGTTGCGCGATTGTAATTTGCTTGATTTTGACGAACCTTTTAAAAATCTTTTGACACAGGGAATGGTTTTGAAAGACGGTTCAAAGATGTCAAAATCCAAGGGTAATACGGTTGATCCCGATGAAATATTTGAAAACTACGGAGCAGATACCGCAAGGTTGTTTATCCTTTCGGATTCACCCCCGGCAAGAGATTTTGACTGGTCGGACGCAGGTGTTGAAGGCTGTTACAAATTCTTGAACAGAGTTTGGAGACTTTTATGGTTGAACCATAAGAATACCGATTTTAGTAAAGATTATGATTTATCTGATGTAAAAGAAAAAGATAATGACGATTTGATTCGTACGGTTCATATAGCTATAAAAGGTATTACTAACGATATTTCAAATGATTATCAATTTAATACTGTAATTTCTAAATATCGTGAGCTTGTTAATGCTATTTACGATTGGGTAAATAATAAAAACAAAGGTTTTTATATTGATGAATATAAGAATACTTATAATTTTGCCGTAAAAACATTAATAAGATTAATGGCACCCGTAGCTGTTCACTTGACTGAAGAAGCATGGCACGAATTGGGTGGTGAGGGTTCAATCCACGCTCAAGAATGGCCCGTTTGGGACGAAAATTTGGCAAAAGCAAGTTCAATAACTCTTGTTGTTCAGATTAACGGAAAAGTTAAGGACAAGATTGAGGCTGACGAGGCTCTCGGACAGGAAGAATTGAAGGCTCTTGCGCTTTCAAGTGAAAAGATAAAAGAGCTTACGGCAGGAAAAACGATTGTCAAAACGATTGTCGTTCCGAAAAAATTAGTCAATATAGTTGTTAAATAAGGGGCATAAAGCCCCTTTTTTAATGGAATTGTTGACAATATCTTAAAAGTAGCAAAAAATTTTATTTTTTATTTTATAATACTTGTATGCGAATAAGTTTTGGAAATTATTACCCCATAAATAATCAGCAATATGAAAACCTGAAAAAGCAAACCGTAAAAACGGGCAATTTTATGTATAATATTGCCGAACCACCGATTAATACATTTTTGCGTTATGAAATTACACCCGAACAAATAGAAAATGACAGGTTGAGAAACTCAATAAATACCTTTAATCATACACAGGCGGAATTATATTCTATGGTGGCAAACCCGCTTTGGCTGCCTCATAAAATTTCTCAGATGCAAAACAATCTTAACAAATAGTAAAATTCCGACAGGATTTGTATTTCTGTATTATAATAGTAATGTTACATAAGGATTGAGATTTTGAATAAAAAATATTATTTTATCGCCATTGGCGGTGTAGGAATGAGCGGTTTGGCGAAGTATTTGTTGGAAAACGGCTGTGAAGTGTCGGGTTCGGATATCGTTGACAGCAAATATATTGACAAATTGAGAAAATTAGGTGCAACGGTTTATATAGGGCAAAGAGCGGAAAATGTTCCCGCTGATGCTACTATCGTTGCAAGTACGGCTATCAGAGATACAAACCCCGAAATGATTAGGGCAAAAGAATTGGGCTTGAAGGTTTATCACCGTTCGGATATTTTGGCGGAAATTTCCAAATGGGGAAAATTTTTCCTCGGATTTTCGGGAACTCACGGCAAAACAACAACTTCGGGGCTTTGTTCTTATGTGCTTGAAAAAGCGGGGTTAAAGCCATCTTTCGTTGTCGGAGGAATTATCCCCGAATTAGGTATAAATGCGCAGTGTCAGGACGGAAAATATTTTACGGCAGAGTTGGACGAAAGTGACGGAACAATAGTTAAATATGCGCCGAATGTTTGTGTCGTAAACAATTTGGAGGCTGATCACCTTGATTTTTATAAAGAGGGACTTAAATCAATTCTTGAAACTTTTGAAAAATTTATTTCTAATATTCCCGAAAGTTCGGTTGTTCTCGTAAATAAAGATAACAAAGCTACAAGAGAACTTCACAGTCACAAAACTCTTACTTTCGGCATTGAAGAAGATGCCGATTATACGGCCAAAAATATTCGTCTTATGTCTGATTGTACGGTTTTTGACGTTTATTACAAAGGCGAATTTTTAACGGATTTGACAATTATCTTGCGTGGAAAACACAATGTTTATAACGCTTTATCGGTAATTGCAAGTTTGCATCAGGCGGGTGTTGATGTTGCGAAAGTCAAACCGCATTTTGCAACTTTTTCGGGTATGGGAAGAAGATTTCAGAAAGTCGGTGAATTTGACGGAATAACGATTTATGACGATTATGCGCATCACCCCACCGAAATTAAGGCAACTCTTTCTTCTGCCGAGGGTATGGACGGAAAACGTATTATTGCAGTTTTTCAACCGCACAGATATACTCGTTTGAAAAATCTTTGGAATGAATTTTTGGATGCTTTTGACGGTGTTGATGAGGTCGTTGTAACTGATGTTTACGCAGCATCTGAAGATGAAATTGAAGGGATTAATTCCAAAAACTTTACGCGCGATTTGTCCGAACATATTTCAATCCCCTGCAAATATGTTCCCGGAACGATTGCGGAAGTTGCCTCAAAATTGTATCCGACTTTGGAAGAAAATGATGTTGTAATCGGGCTTGGTGCGGGAACGATTACAAACTTGAGCAAAGAACTTACCGCTTTGAATGATGAGGTCTGTCAAATTGCTCATTAAAGAAGATTTTGAAATAAAAAATTATACTTCTTTTAAAATTGGCGGGAAAATTGCAAAGGTTTATTTTCCCGAAAAATTTGAGGACATGAAAAATTTGCCTGAAAAAATCGCTGTAATCGGCAATTTGTCCAATACTTTGGTTTCGTCATTCGGGTTTTCGGGTGCTGTTTTTTCAACTTCAAAACTTGATGAAATTTTTACCTCACCCCACCCCTCTCCTAAATTAGGAGAGGGAGCAGGCGTTAATGAGCTTGCGAATTTTACGCCTGCGGGTGAGGTCAAACACAAAACGGTTATTATTGCAGGTGCTGGAGTAAAAGGCCCTAAATTAGCTCAAACCGCTGCAGAATACGGATTGAGCGGGTTTGAATTTATGATAGGTTTTCCGGGATCTGTCGGCGGAGAAGTCTTTATGAACGCGGGAGCGCACGGGCAGTGTATTGCTGATGTTTTTAAATCCGCAAAAATATATGACGGGGAAAATATAAAAACTTTGACAAAAAGCGAAATGGAATTTTCATACCGTCATTCGATTTGTCAGGATAAAAATTATATCGTTTTAGAGGCGGAATTTGAACTTACACCTGATAATCCCGAAAAAATCAAACAAAAAATGACGGAAAATTTGGAGTTTCGGAAAGCTCATCAGCCTTCACTTGTTCTCCCGAATTGCGGAAGTATTTTCAAAAATCCCGAAAACAATTCTGCGGGAAAACTTTTGGACGGATGCGGAGTGAAGGATTTGCAAATCGGCGGTGCAAAAGTTTGGGAAAATCACGCAAATTTTATTGTGAATGACGGAAATGCAACATCAACTGATGTTTTGCAACTTATGCTTGAAATGCAAAAAAGAGTGAATGAAAAATTTGGTATAGAACTTTTGCCCGAAATCAGATACTTGGGTGATAATAAAGATGAGGTTGAATTATGCAAAAAATTGAGAGTGTTATAGATAAAAATGCAAAAATTGCAGTGCTTGCGGGTGGAATGTCCTCGGAAAAAGATGTTTCCATGCGTTCGGGAAAAGGTTGTTTTGATGCGTTGCAAAGATTGGGCTATAAAAATGCGGAATTGGTGGTTGTTGATACCGATATCGCAAATAAATTAAAATGCGGAAATTATGACTATGCTTTCAATGCGTTACATGGAAAATTTGGTGAGGACGGTTGTATTCAGGGAATTTTGGAAATTTTAAAAATTCCTTATACGGGCTGCGGTGTTATGGCAAGTTCGATTTGTATGAATAAAGAATACACAAAGCGTATTCTTTCGACAAATAAAGATATTCCGATGGCAAAATCCGCGTTTGTCAGAAAAGGTGAAAATCTTTTTGAAAAAACAAAAGATTTGACCTATCCTCTGTTTGTAAAACCCGTCAGTGAAGGTTCAAGTTTTGGTATGACAAAGGTTGATAAAAAAGAGGATTTGCAATCTGCTTATGAAACTGCAATAAAATATAATGATGATGTTTTGATTGAGGAATTTATAGACGGATTTTTTGTAACCGTAGGGGTTTTGGAACGTGACGGAAAACCGTTTGCAACCGAAATTCTTGAAATAAGACCGAAAACGGAATGGTACGATTTTGAGGCAAAATATACAAGCGGAATGTCGGATTTTATCTGTCCCGCAAACCTTTCAAAAGAAGTAACCGAGCATGTAAAAGAAGTTGCGGTAAAAGCGTTTGAAACTGCGGGTTGCAGAAGTGTTTCGAGAATTGATTTTATGATGATGAATGATATTCCGTACCTTTTGGAAATTAATACAAGTCCCGGAATGACTGCGGTAAGCGATTTGCCCGCTCAAGCAAAGGCTATGGACATAGACTACGATAATTTGGTACAATTAATTTTAAACAGCGCAGGATTGAACAAATAATGAACGAAGAAAATTCAGAGAATTCAGAAAATCTTGAAAATGCGGAAGTTGAAGAAACAACGGAACAAGTTCCCGACGGAAAGCGTTTTGTAAAAAAGAAACGCAGAGAAAGACTTGTGCGAAAAGGCAGACTTAAACAGGAGCGTTTGAGAAATGTCGGAAGGTTTTTCCTTATGTGTTTGATGGTTTTTGGGCTTTACCACGCATTGAAATTAAAAGGCTGGTATATGGATTCCAAAGCGTTCAGTCGTGTTGACGGAAATGCGATACAAATTATTAACAATCATATCGTTCCGTCACACAAAATAATGGTGCTTCTCAAAAACAGTAACGTACCTAATGTACCTCTGTATATGGCAAGGACAGCTTCCATAAAAAAAGAGATTATGAAACTTTCTCCTGTCGAAGATGTTTATATAAGACGATATGCTTTTCCTGCAAGAATGCAGATTATTTTGCGTGAACGTACCCCCGCAATTATGATTGCACCTGATGTAAAAGCTAATCCCGCAGCATTTTTTACAACGGACGGAAAACTTATCGGGCATGAATTTTTGCCGTTAAAAAAATCCTATAAAACGATTTTGGTTCTGTCATACGGAAACAAAGGGGACGACTATCACAAGTGGGATTTGAAACGGGTTAAAGAAATTCAAAAAATAGTTAAATATATAGAAACATATTCCAAAGAACCCGTTGAATATGTTGATTTCAGAAACCCGAACGATATTTACGTAAAAATCAAATCGGTCAACATAAGACTCGGTAGGCTTGATGAAACCGTTTACAAACGAATTGAGAGAATTCCCTCAATTTTACCGCAGGTTAAACAGGTCAAAACCAAAGTCAAATATTTGGATTTGAGCTGGGAAAAAGTTAATTATTTGAAATTGGAGTAAATTCTTTTCTTGTCATTCTGAGGCGGTAAAGCTATGAGATTTTTCGCTGTTGCTCAGTATGACAGTATTTTAGACTTATTGTAAAATAATATATAAAAAATAATAAGGAAACCGTAATGAAAACGACAATCGCACAAATCAAATATAAAACAGGTGATTTTAAATTTAATTTTGATAATATTATAAAACATATTAATTTAAACAGTGATTTGATAATTTTTCCGCAGGCGGATATTTTGGATTTGGGCGGAAAAGATTTGGTTTTGGACGAAAAATGCCGTCATTTGCAAAGCGAGTTTTATCAGGCGATTGCGGATAAAAAGTTTGATACAAATATTCTTGTCGGTGATGTTTTGATAAGAAACGGGCATGTGGAGATGTCCGAGGACGGGTATTTTGAAATTTGCGGAAAGAATGTTTTTGTGTCGGATACGTTTTTGTCGGGTGTTGACTGCGATTTGTATGTGCTTGTCAAAAACAGATATTTTGCAATGAATACGTTTAGGAGTTTTGTAGACTGGATTGAAACGGATTGTGATTTTGTTTACGTGAATACGATTGGTTTGGCGGACGAAAATATTTTTGCGGGTAGAAGTTTTGCCAAAAATTGCGATAATAAATTAACTCTTTTGATGCCTTTGTGTGAAGAAGATGTTGAAACCGTTGATTTCGGACATGTAATTGAATTTGTTGAAGAACCGTTTGAGAAAGATATTGTGACGGTTACGACATTTGCGCTTAAAGAGTATTGTGAAAATACGGGGATAAAAAAGGTTGTTTTGGGTTTGTCGGGCGGAATTGACAGCGCATTGACGGCTGTTTTGGCGGTTCGGGCTTTGGGAGCGGAAAATGTTTTGGGTGTTATGATGCCGAGCATGTTTTCGTCAACGGGAAGTGTGACTGACAGTGTTGAACTTGCAAAAAATTTAGGTATAAAAACTGTTACCGAACCGATTAAGGACTTGTTTGAAGCGTTTATGGAAGGTCGCGAAAGATTGCACGATTTGGCGGAAGAAAATTTGCAGGCACGTTTGAGAGGACTTATTTTGATGTTTTATTCAAATCGTGAAGGGTATTTATTGCTTTCGACAGGCAACAAATCCGAAAGTGCTATGGGATTTGGCACTTTATACGGGGATTTGGCGGGCGGATACAATTTGATTTGCGATTTGACAAAAACCAATGTTTATAAGGTTTCAAACTATTTGAATAAGGACGGTGAGGTAATTCCGCAGGCGATTATTGATAAAGCTCCGTCGGCAGAATTGCACCCAAATCAGAAGGATTCGGACAGATTGCCCGATTATGCGGTTCTTGACGATATTATCGAGATGTATTTGGAACAAAACAAATCGGTTGATGAAATTTGCGAAAAATACGACAGGGCTATTGTTGATGAAGTTGTGAGAAAGATTTATCGTATGCAGTTTAAACGTCATCAGTTATGCCTTGGTGTAAGGTTGACGGAACGTGCGTTTTTTGCGGGCGCAAATTTGCCCGTTATGCAGAGGATGTATTAGATTACTCTGTAAAAAGGCTGCTGTTTACATCATCATTGTTTAATAACATATTTTTTATTCTTCTGCCGCCTTTTTCCCAAATAGGATATGGCACATCAGTCAATTTTGTTGCGTTTTTGTGCAAAACTACGTGAAACATGTCATAACCGTATTTATTGGGAGCTTTAGAACCGTTTACATCAATGAAAAATGCATATTTTACCCAGTAGTCATTTGGGACATAAATAATTGCACCGTCAGCTAAAATGTGTGCAGTGTATGCTTTTTTGTCGATATACTCTCTTGTGCCGTTGTATCTTCCGCCTTCTGCCGCAACTTCTTCCATTGTTTTGTATGTAGGAGAACAACCTTCCGAACCGTAACGACAGGTTTTTGCAACTTTTGTTTTTTCAAAAAACGATGTCCAAAAAGAGTTACAATCTGTGTTAAAAGCCTTAAAAGGTAAACTTATAGCGTAGCACTGTATAATATCCCCACTTTCGGTTTCGATAATTTTTCTTATTGAAACAATATTGTTGTATTGCTTTAAGAATTGTTGTCTGAGAATGATTTTTTCAATTTTACTTTTTATGACAGGCATTGTTATTGCCGCTACAACGCCGATGATGCCTAATGTAATTAATACTTCTGCTAAAGTAAAACCTTTAGCAGAAGCCCACTCCCGAATTGCTAAATTCGCTCTGCTCATTAAGCAATTCTTCCCTCCCACATGGGGGAGGGTGGGGGCTGATAAATTTTCCCAAACTTCCGCCATTGTAAAACTTGATTTTTTAGTCATTATTTAACTCTCTTTTTTATATTATTATAACTCATTTTACGTTCTAATGGAACGTATAATTAACAAAAATTTACGTATAGACTGTACGTATGAATTTCTATGAGTTATTAGGTAAAAATATCAAACGCAGGCGAAAGGCTGTGGGGCTGACTCAACAACAGCTTGCGGACAGGATTGGTATCGGGTTGAATTTTATGGGAAAGATTGAGGTTGCGTTTTCAAAACCTTCATTGGATACGGTTATTTTGATTGCAAAGGCACTTGAGTGCTCGGTATCGGAGTTGACGGACTTTTCGGGATTGGAATAATTGCGGGGCATATGCCACCCCTGCATAACAATATCAAACCTCACCCTAACCCTCTCCTAATCTTTAGGAGAGGGGAGTTATTTAACGATACGTACTTATCAAACTTATCCTACTTACCTAACTTATCTCACTTTTACAAATATACACAAATTGCTTGCAATTTGGTTCGATTTGTACTACAATTTCTCTTGAGGAAATCTCAAGGCTTTGGTATGCCCGAGGTATTCCGTTTACACTTTAAGCCGTGCAATGCACAGAAAGAGGACAAAATGCCAAAAATGAAAACTCACAAGTCTGCTGCAAAACGTTACAAAATCTCAGCAACAGGCAAAATTATCAGAAGACAAGCAGGTATTGGCCACTTGCTCCAACACAAATCTGCCTCCAGAAAACGCAGAATTTTCAAGACGATTACGATTTCTAAATCGCATTTCAAATTGATTTCTAACGAGTTGCCCTACAGAAAAAAAGGAGGTAAATAATGAGAGTAAAACGTGGTAATGTATTACGCAAAAGACATAAAAAAATATTAAAATTAGCTAAAGGCTTTATCGGTGCAAGAAGCAGAATTTTCAAAGTCGCTAACACCGCTGTTATGAAAGCCTTGAAATATGCTTACAGAGACCGCCGCACCAACAAAAGAAATATGCGCCGTCTTTGGATTGTAAGAATTAACGCAGCAGTCAGAGAACGCGGAATGAGCTATTCGAGATTTGTCAGCGCATGCAAAAAAGCTAATATCGCAGTAAACAGAAAAATGTTGGCTGATTTGGCTGTCAATGATGCCGAAGCATTTTCGGTTGTTTTTGAAACGGCTGCTAAAGCAGTAAAATAAGATTTTTTTTTCATAACGTCTTCTTAAAAGTCGCCTCTTTCGAGGCGATTTACTTTTGCAAAATTTATTTCGCTTAACAAATATTAACAAAAAAGTAAATTTTTTTACCCGAAAAATCTTTATATACATGTAAGGTTAGGTAAAATTTTGGAGAAATCGTTATGATAGGCGGTGATTTCGATACCCCGATTATGTATCAGGACTTGGCGAATTATACAATGAGCCCTATGAGCATGCCGTTCGGTGCTATGAGCGGAATGTACGGCGGAGGAATCGGCAATACTTCTTATCTTGGCGGTATTCAAATGCAGTCTCAGCCTGATGCCGACAGGGTTGAACTTATAAATAAAAAACGTCAGGAAAGCAAAAATACGTTTAAAAAAGCCATGCTTGCGCTCGGCGTAATATTTTTGGCGGGATTTGTACCTGCAATAAGGAAAAATATCAAGAATGCGGGCGGATTGGGCAAATATATTAAAACTCAGTGGAATGCTTTGAAATCTTGGGTTACAAATACCCCGACCCCGAAACCGTCAGCTTGGCAGAGATTTAAAAATATTTTCAAAAGAAAACCTAAAACCCCTTAAATTTTTCAAGTGCAAGTTTACAGCTTGCACTTTTTTATGTATAATTTTTATGAGATTCTTCGCCCATTGATTGAGCCTAAGCGAAGAACTGTGCATGGCTCAGAATGACGAGGTGTTATGGCAAAAGATTGCAGTTTTGATGTGGTTTCGGAGTTTGACAGACAGGAGCTTGTTAATGCGGTTGATCAGGTTAAAAGAGATGTTTCTTCGCGTTTTGACTTGAAGGATTCAAATTCGGAAATTGAACTTGATGCGGATAAAGAAATTACAATTACGACAAGTGATGATATGAAGTTGAGGAACATTTTCGATATTTTACAGACCAAGTTGGTCAAAAGAAATTTGAGTATAAGAATTTTGGATGCACAACCGGTTGAGAATGCTTTGGGCGGACGTGTTCGTCAGGTTTTTAAACTAAAAAAAGGGTTAAATCAAGAGCTTGCCAAAAAGATTGTATCTGATATAAAGGATTCAAAAAAGAAGGTTCAAGCATCAATTCAAGGTGATCAGATAAGGGTTTCGGGCAAAGATAAAGATGTTTTGCAGGAGGTAATCCACCTTTTGCGTTCGAACGAAGAAAAATACGATTATCCGTTGCAGTTCACGAATTACAGATAAAGAGGGATTTAACCCTCTTTTATAGTTTAAACGGATAATCCGATTTAAATTCAAAATTATCTATTTCAAGCAAACGTCCGCATGACATTAAAGGATTTTGTTTGTTTTTGCATTCATTTTGGGCAGTATCTCTGTTCCAATATTGATATGTTGCACTGAAATGTTTTTTACCCCAAATTTTTTCTTGTGTATTTATCATAAATCCGAATTGGTCACGTCCTGCCTCGTTAGGTTGTTTTTCTCCGTTGATGTCTACATTTACGTCCATTGTTCCGCCGTTATGAAGTGTAAAAGTTGTTCCGTCAGCAAGCCAAACTTTTGTTTCATAGAATTTGTCGGGATTTTCTTCATCATAAATGCCTTTTTCGGCTTTAGTATATTTTATGTACGGTGCAAGATATTTTGTCCAGTAGTTCCAAGAAAAATCCGCCTGTGCATTGTGGTCGTAGTCCCCGTTTTCATCTTGTATATCGCCATTATTACCTTCTCTCCAACCGAATACGGGTCCGTTATCGTTTTCGGAAAGCAAAACTGCCTGTGACATAGCACTGTAAAATTTTTTTAATCTTGATGTTGCTTCATGCTTTTTGTAATTTTGAATAAGTGTCGGTATTGTTATTGCCGAAACAACTCCGATTATGCCAAGGGTAATGAGAACTTCGGCAAGCGTGAACGCTACTTTTCTCTTAGTGCCTTTCTTCATAATTTGCTCCTTTCTTTTTTAATCTTCAACATTATATCGCTCCTTAAATTTAATGTACCTGTTTATATTATATAGTATTTAGCAATAATTGTCAATAATAATTATAAAGTTGTGCATTATTATTTGAGCCAAAATTTTATTAAATAATAATTAAAAAGGGGATAGAAATGTCGGATTACAAGAAACTTTTGGGTAAAAGAATACAGAGCATCAGAAAATCCCGCAATCTTACGCAGGAAAAGCTGGCGGAAATGATTGATATCGAAATCCCGAGTTTGAGTTATCTTGAAACAGGCAAATATTCACCCTCTATTGAAACGTTGGAAAAACTTTCAAAAGCGTTGAACGTTCAACCTTGGGAATTTTATTATTTTTCGGATATGTCTGATGAGGATAAAAAATTTGAGCTTGAAAAAGCTATGGAAAAAAATCCGAAATTGATAAAAATGTTTTATAATTTTTATAAATCTATTGAATATTAGATATTTTATTATTTTCGTCAACGATTACGATTGTGGGCTTGTAATTATCCATTTCTTCGGGGTTATACAAACCGTAAGCAATTATAATAACCTTGTCGCCCGGTTGAACTTTTCTTGCTGCCGCTCCGTTCAGGCATATCATACCTGTATCGGCTTTGCCTTTTATAACATAGGTATTAAAGCGTTCACCGTTGTTTATGTCTAAAATATCAACCTTTTGCCATTCCTTTATTTTAGAGGCTTTCAAAAGGGTCTCGTCTATCGTTATTGAGCCGACATAGTTAAGATTTGCGTCCGTAACCGTCGCTCTGTGTATTTTTGAACTGATAAATTCTTGGAGCATATTTATACCTCGCCAATGTATTTTAACCCAAACATATTTAAAAAGGAAGATATTTTCAATCTTCCTTTCATCGGTTTATTTAATGTGCCGTTATATATTTTGTTTGTAAATTTTTCTTGTGTAATTTTCTATATGCGGGGTGTCGATTTCAAAAACGTGAACTCTTGCAGGGCCGAGGTTTACGGCTAATTCGTTTTCTCTTGCCTGAAGAATACTTTCTTTGCCGTAAGAGGGCAGAAGATTTTCAAGTTTTTGGTCTTTCTTGAGAGTCGGAACTTTTACTTTGCAAGCTATCGGACGGTTTACGTTTTTGTTTGCAACGACAAGAAGGGTTTTGCCGTTCAGATGTCTTGCGTAAGCTATAATTTGGTCGGTCTTATCACCTGTTTTTTCAAGTTCGATGAAAGTACCTTTGTTTATAACGTCTGCGTATTTGTCTTTAAGCTCAAACGCACTTTTCATAAAATTACCGATTTCGGGGTTTTTACCGCCGGGTTTTCTTGAAAAATTGAAGATATCAAGCCTGCCTCTGTGAACCGTCATTTCGTGATTGTCGGTTTGAGTTACGGGGTTTTGTTTTGCCTCATAAGGATACAAATAGTAATCCCCCGATTGATATCCGTCAACAATGTAGGGGTTAAGCATCGGTAACGTTGCCTGCAATCCCATTGTCAGGTTGCAATAATCAACTCCGCCGTGAAACATTGGTGAAATATCGTCATGTGTTGCAAAAGAACCGATTAAAGATTTGCCTTTCGGAAGTTTGTAAGACATGTCAAGTTGTTCTTTTACATAATCCATAAAGGTTTTTGCATCAGGCCATTCGTGGAAAATGTGATATTGACCGTATATCGCATCAAACCCCGCACGTAAAGAATCCTGCGGTCTGTCATAGGGCATATTCGCCTGCGGAGAAGCATCTTCGTAAGTATAAGTTTCACCGAGCCAAGCAAATTCGGGATCGCGCATTCTTGAATAAGGTATAATTATGTCCCAAAATTCAACGGGTTTCGCCCTTGCAACGTCCGAACGGATTCCGTCAATACCGAGATCAATGCACATATCAACATATTCTTTGTGAAGCTCAAGCAGTTTGGGGTTTAGTGTTCTTTTGCCTTCGTCCTCCCAAGGTTGAAACATTCTGATATCGTTCCAGCCCTGCGGAGTTTTAGCAAGTCCGTCACGTTCCATAGCCATCCATTCGGGGTGTTCCAAAAACATATCGTAAGAAGCACAGCTCGGCATATCAATCATAACTTTAATTCCGCGCTTATGGCATTCGTCAATAAATGCTTTAAACTGTTCTTTGTCGCTTCGAGGATCTTTCGGGTCAATCAAATTCGGGTCGATTGCGAGCATATCTTTAGGAGAATATAATGAACCCGCAGTTCCCATTGCCTTCATTTTTCCTGTAGGATGTATAGGAAGAATATGAAGGGTATTAAACCCTTGAGCTTTTACCTCGTCAAGCCGTTCGATTGCGTTCAAAAATGTTCCGTGTAATTCATTTCCGTCAATGTATTCGTTTCCGTTAGTGTCTTTTGCATTAAAAGTCCTCGGAATAATTGCCAAAATTTTTGCCTGATTATTTACAAAAAGAGTTCTCAAATTGTTGTGATAATTTACGGGTGCTGAGGTTTCCGTTTTTTGAACGGCAGGTGCATTAATCATTGCAAGGTTGTTCAAATAAGCGTTTAACAGTCCCGAATTTGTTTGCTTAACTTCATTGGCAGGAGTTTCCGCCTGAAAATTCGGCACTCTGTATGTATTTAAAATACTTGTCATTACGGGACTAATCATTTTTTAACCTCCGGATTTTTCATTCTTCCGAAGAAGAATTGAGCCAAAACTGTTACTCCCAATAATCCCGCACCAAAATAGCCGAATGTTTTGAGCCATTTGGTTGTGTTAAAGTGCTGTTGACCTGTTTTGAAAATAAGTTCGTCGGGGGCGATACCCGTCAAAAGGAATTTGATATCCGAACCAACGTCAGAATAGCCGAATACTTTGTGACGTTTTTTCCAGAAGTATTCTTCTCCGCCAACTTTTTCAAATACAAGTCGTCTGTAATTTGCAAATTCTTCGTTAATACTGCTGTTATCAATAATTGTTTGAGTGTCTTTATGAATTCCGTCACCGAACATAAAATTCATTCCGTTTTGATAGAAGAATTTGTCACCCGGAATATCCGTTGTTCCGTTTGCTTTGCCGAAATATTTGTTGACGATTTTACCGTTCTTAACTTCTAACGGGCTTGTGTCGGCATTGGGTGAAGGATTTCTCATCATGTAGAATTTTGTGGCATGGTCGGACGAGTGACCTTCAAGACTGATGATTTTGCACATTTCAATAAGTTCTTCTTTAACCTCGCGCGGAACTTTATTGAATGTTCTCAATGCATTGGGGTCGTCAGCAACTTTTCTGAAAAAGTCCAATGTATTGAGCAGTCTGAAGAACGAACTTTTTACTCCTAACATTCTTTCTTCGGCAAATGCTTTTTGGACGGCTATGTAAGAGCCTGCTTCATTTCCGTTTTTGCCGACAATAGCATCTGCCGTTCTGTTAAATCCTGCCTTGCGAATTTCGGATGCATATTCCGTAAAAATAGTGTTAACTTTTTCTTCATAAGCTGTCGGAGTGTAATCTCCTTTGAGCATGTGAGAATTTATATCACCCGATTTAATTTTTGTGTTTATTGTCGAAATTTTTTCGACCAAATTCTTCATTACTTTTTCGTAAGCAGCTTTATCGGATGCTATTGTTTCAAGTCGTTCACGAAGCAAATTGCCCATAAGTTTTCGGTCAAATCTTATTTTTTCAATATCTTTGTATTGAATACCGAGAGTTTTTAAGATTTCACCCGATACGTCATTCCAGTAGTTTGCAATTACTGTTTCGGGAGCAGAACCCGTTTTGATTAGAGCGTATTCATCAAGGGCAAGGTTTTTCGCCTTGAAATCATCAAAGATTTTTGCCGTATTGTTCAATTTTGTCTGAACGGCGGAATCCAATATTGCGGAGCGAGTTGTTGACAATGCTTTGATAATCGGATGTTCGTTCGTCGTGTGTGAGTTGATAACTTTTTTAATATATTTTATGTCTTCTGCATTATCGGGGTTGGCTTGATTAAATGTTTCCGCTCTTTTAATTATTTCGTTAACCACTATGTCCTGAACTTTTTTAAATTCTACGGGTTTTAATGATGTTCCGACTATATTGTTATCGCGGAAAAGTTGTAACATCTGTTCTTCATTCGGAAGCACTTCTTTCAAGAAATTTTCCGAGAAACCTTTACTAAATACTTCCGTTATATTTTTTGCGGTATCTTTTGCTGTTTGTTCGGTAATTGAATATTTTCCGTCCCAAAGGAAGGTTGACAAATCTTTTCTGAAACTTTCCGAGGTAACGGGGTCAAGATGTATTGCAAACACATCTGCAATCTGCTCTGTCAATTCTCTCGTAATCGGTTTGTTGCCGTTTGTTTTGGTTATTTCTTTTATCGCGTTTTCAATCGGGTGTGTTTGATATTTTTTGGAGGCTTTTTCTACATTTGCCAAAATATTATCGGCTTTTTTGTTCTTGATTTCATCCAAATATCTGTTCAAATAAGGAGTAACCCCATTACATACCAACCCAGTCATTATTGCCGGTGCAAATCCTGCCGTAAGCATCCAAAGAGTATTGTTTTGAACGGCAATTTTTTTCATTTTTTCCTGAATGAAATCTCTGCGGTTAGGAATATCTTTCGGTACTCTCAAACGATTTCCGATTTTTTGAATTTCTTCATCAGAATACAAATCCCAGGGAATAAATTGCGGATCCTGATAAAAAGGTTTTACTCTGCCAAAACTGTCCTGATATTTTTTCTGAACATTAACACCATGAATTAAATACGCAGGGAGCTGAATTGCAACTTTCGGCCAAATGGTCATTGATGCAAGAAATGTTCCCAAACCTACAAATTCCAATCCTTTTGTAAGCGGAGTTGTCCGTCTTGTAAATAAATAGCCAGCAATGGCAAGTCCGCCTCCGACAAGCCCTACATCATTTATTTTACCTAATTCGTGGTCGTTGGCATTACCTGCTGCTGCGTGTTTTATAGCTTTTATACTGTAAATCGTGTTGTCAAAAGCGTACTTCGGAGAGGCAAAAATGTTACCGTTTAACAATGTACCTTTTGCACGAAGCGGTTTTATAAATGTTCTGTTATTGAGTTCCTGCTGAATGTCAAATTGAGGCTTCGGCTTGGTTTGAGTTTGTGTCGAAGTAACGGGTTTGGATATGTAATTTTGAATTAAGTTGGTACTCATGCTTTTACATATCCCTCATTTTTCTTAACTATTTCCGAGGCTTTTGCGGGTTTTTTAATCCCCGTAACGGAATTTATTACCCCTAAAATCGTTGATAAAGCCGCAATTCCGACAAGCATTTTGCCGGCATGTTTTTCAACTCCTTTACCTTTGCCTGTCCAAAGCGATTTTGCACTTTCAACAAAACTCTTTCCGAAAGATTTTAAAGATTTGCCAAACTGTTTGCCTTTCCAAAATTTAAATGTCATTACTTGGAAATATTTTTCCCAAGGTTCTTGAAAAGCCAATCCTACACCGACTGCCGCCCAAAGATATGACGAAATGTTTTTGGCAAGATTTGATTTTACAACAATATTTTTAATTTTCGGCTTGACTTCCTGATCCGAATCGTTCAAATTACTGCCAAGTCCTAATTTTTTTGCAATTTTGTCGTATCTGTAATTTCTTTTTTCTCCCTTTACCTCGTCACCGTAAAGCAAATCCCATCTTGGAAATTCCACACTTTCAAATACTTTATGATGTTCAATGCTCATAATGTCGGTGTCGTTGATATCTTCAGGAAGTTCGTAAATTACTTTTGCATAAGGTCTTTCGGTATCAACGCCCGTGAGCATTTTGACGGGTTCACTGACAAAAGATTTTGAAACGGATTTCATAATTCCGTAGAACAAAACTCCCATTGCCAATTTGTTCCCCGTTTCGCGCGACATAACACGTTGGAACGGTGCATAATGCTTGCTTGTTCCGTTAAACATCATCATCAAAGTCCCGCTGCCCAAAAGATACGGAACCGTTCCCATTGTCAAAAATTCGTAAAAATTGGCATTCTTACTTCCCTTCATTCCCTTTGCCGGATAAACGGTAAATGCGTTGGTAACTTTGTCTACCCCAATGCGCATGCGTGTTGCGATATTATTTTTCAACAAAGTGTCATGGGTATATTCCAAAGACTTTTTGTCTTTGTCATTTGCAGAAAAGGTTATACTGTTAACAGGTAAAATCATTTTACTCCACACGACTTCCTATAATAAAATGCACGTAAATATTATTTTTTGTCAGTAAAATCCAATCAATTTTACAATTTTTAATATTTATAAATACCGAAAAATATTGCCGTAATTAATCCCACAATCAGGCAATAGTATCCGAATACCGCAAGCGAAAATTTGGAAATAAATTTCATAAAATATTTGATGCACAAATATCCCGTAATTCCCGACACGATTGTTCCCGCGATTATTGCAGTCCAATTATATTGAACCGCTTCAGCAACATCAATTTTTACGAGCGGATAAACCATTGATGCTCCCAAAATAATTGGAATACTCAACAAAAACGAATATCTTGCCGCCGTTACTCTGTCAAGACCGAAAAACAATCCCGTTGCAATCGTCCAGCCCGAACGCGAAAATCCGGGAAGTGCCGCCAAACCTTGTGCCAAACCGATAAAAACAGAACTTTTTAAATCTACTGTCGATTTTTTGTCCTCGATTTTTTTTGATTTGTATTCGCTGTATAAAAGCGTAAACCCTGTTATAAACAGCAAAATTCCGACAATTTCGGGCGAATAGACCAATTTTTCGGCAATCTCGTTTATGGGAAGTGCCAAAATAATCGTCAAAATCGTACCGGCAATTATGTAAAGTCCCAATTTTGCCTCGGTTTGCGACCAATCTTTTGTTTTGAGAGCATTGAGCATTGCTTTTATAATATTCATAATATCTTTTCTAAAAAATATTATAACCGCAATCAAAGTGCCTAAATGCACCATTATATCGAAAAAAACTTCTTCATTTGAAGTTTGAACGATTTCAATTCCCTTAAATACTTTGTAAAAATTAGAGGTAAACACAAGATGCGCTGAGCTTGAAATCGGCAAAAATTCACTCAAACCCTGTACTATCCCCATCAATATTGCTTGTATAAAATTCATTTTTTCTCCTTGGTGAAACGTGAGAGGCGAAACGTGAAAAGCTCTTTAAACTCACCGCGTTCGCAGTATAAAAGTTTTATCTATTCTTCAAAATACGAACAGCAGGAGGATTGAGTTTCCCAAACGGAAACTTTGCTCAACTGCACGATTTTTTCTTTCAGTTTGTTGTAAATAAAACATGCAATCATTTCACTTGACGGGCTTTCGCCTTTAAATTCGGGCAATTCGTTAATATCTTTATGATCCAAAAGGTCAAGAACCGCTTTAAGTTCACGTTTTAAAACTTTGTAATCAATCAAAATGTTGCTTTTGTCGAGCGTATCTCCTTGTACGCAAGCCTCAACGAGCCAGTTATGCCCGTGTTGGTTTTCGCATTCTCCTTCGTAGTTCAAAAGATGATGTGCTGCCGCAAAAAAAGCCTGTGTCTTAATCTCAAACATTTTCCTCTCCTCAAGTCAATAATACCACAAAATCAGTCATTTCAAAAATACGTTACATATTTTTAATGGTTTTTAAGAATATATATGTAAGTTCAAGTTCTTTTGCCGTAGCTTTTTGCAATAAATTGTTCAGGTTTTCACTATTTTGAAATGTGGTTTTGGATTTGTAAAAATTTTCTACATTAATATCTAATTTTTTTATTATTTTCAAAAAAGTTGCAACATTCGGATAATGCAGACCGCGTTCTATTTTGCCTAATTGCTTTTCGTCCATTTCAACGGCTTCGGCTAACTGAAATTGTGTCAACCCCTTCAAAAGTCTGTGTGTCCTGATTAACAATCCTGTTTCCTTCAAACTTATAATATCCATAACACCTCACTTATGACCCCTTTTCGATTTTATAGCGCAACTTTGTTATATTACACGTATAATATGCGTTATATATTGACAAAGGGTATAATATGCGTTATAATAAAAATAAAGAGTACAAAATAAGGAGGAATTATGAACAGAAAAAATACAAAAGCCTTTACGCTTGCCGAAGTCTTAATCACCCTCGGGATTATCGGTGTCGTGGCGGCAATGACCATACCCGTATTGGTACAAAAACATCAGGAACAGGAAAATATTGTAAAACTGAAGAAATTTTATTCGACATTTTCGCAGGCAATAGAACATGCAAAAGTTGATTACGGTGAAATGTCCGAATGGTCGGATAACGAGGATAAAATTGCAGCATCCGTCGATTGGGTTCATATACTTAAACAGTATCTTAACATTACAAAAGAGTGTACTACGACAGGTGATTTTAGTTGTTTTGCCGATAATCATGCAACTCTTTCGGGTGCGGAGGATAATTGGAAACGAGTTGGGAATTGGGCAAATGTTTGCGGAATATCGAATTTTGTAATGAGTGACGGTACGGCTGTAAGGTTGGCAGTATATTCTCCGACATGTACATACCAAAACAGTGAGGGACATACAACGGTTTGCGGGCTTGTCAGTGTTGATTTAAACGGATATAAAAAGCCTAATGTACAAGGAAAGGACTCTTTCGGCTTTTTGTTGCTGAAGGATAAACTTATTCCGTTTGGTACACCTGCTCATAGAGGTAGTATAGAAAAGGCTCAAGAAACTTTGCAGAGCATAATGGATAAAACGGGTAGCGGAGATAACGGCGCGGGTTGGATTATAACAAATGGTAATATGGACTACCTGCATTGTGATGACCTGTCTTGGACGGGCAAAACAAAATGCAAAAAATAGCGATTTGTCATATACAGCCCCTCTCCCTAACCCTCCCCATGGGGGAGGGCAGAATTTCAACGCGGAGCGTTAGAAATTCGGGTGGGGGTTCAATCTTGACTGTAAAGAACTTTTCACCTTTCACGTTTCACTTTTCACAACAGACTTTCCGTCCTTCACGTCATTCTGAACTTGTTTCAGAATCTTGTCTTAAGGATGCTCCTAAGTCGGGGTATCTAATAATCATATATATATTAACAGGCTTGTAGAGCCGTATAAAATCAGTTGGAACGGAAGTGAAAACGTATTGAAAACAAGTTCTACGTTTGGGTGTAAACCGGAATTGCCTACTTCACTTGATAGAGCGTATTGTACTGCAATAATCCGGTTAAACGGTTGGAAAATCCCCAAAGACTACCCGCTAAAATTTTAATATATAATCGCAAAATTCTCTGACTGCCCCGCGTCCGCCGTTTTTGGACGAAACGAAGTTCGCAACCGATTTCACCTCATCAACCGCATCATTCGGGCAACCTTTCAATGCGACTTTTTCCAAAATACAAATATCTGGCAAATCGTCACCCATATAAGCCACTTCTTCAAAACCAAATCCGTATTTTTTCAAAATTTCTTCCAATGTTGCGATTTTATTTTTTGAACCCTGATGAAGTTCTTTTATATTAAGATTTTTAGCGCGGTGTTCGACCGTACCGTTTTGTCTTGCCGTAATTATAGCGGTTACAATACCTGCATTGTTTAAATTTACAATGCCTTGACCGTCTTTTGCGTTAAAAGTTTTATATTCGTGACCAAATTCGTCAAACGTCAAACTTCCGTCAGTCAAAACTCCGTCAACATCAAATGCCGCAAGTTTTATCATGCAACACCCGCTTTCAACAAATCATGAATATGAATTACACCCGAAGGTCTGTTGTTTTCATCAACAACAGCTAATGCCGTAATCGAATATTTTTCCATAAGATTCAAAGCCGCAGCACCGTAATCCGTACTTGAAATATGTTTCGGATTCACTGACATAACGTCTTTTGCCAACAACGGTCTGATGTTTTGATACTTAATAAGTGTTCTTCTTATGTCCCCGTCCGTCAAAACCCCTGTCAAACGTCCGCTTTCATCAACTATCATTGCCATACCCAATTTCTTTTCGGAGATAAGTTCTATAGTTTGTACGAAAGTATCCGTTTCTTTGGCAATCGGAAGTTTTTCGGTATCTGAAAGCATCAAGTCCGCAACTTTGTAGGTAAATCCTTTGCCCAAAGCACCTGAGGGGTGGAAAAGCAAAAAGTCTTTTTCCGTAAATCCGCGTTTCTTGAGTAAACAAACCGCAAGCGCATCACCCATCGCAAGAGTTGCCGTAGTGCTTGCCGTAGGAGCTTTATTAAGAGGACAAGCCTCGCGTTCTACCGATATATCAAGCGTTACGTCCGCAACACGGGCAAGTGACGAGTTTAATTTGCCCGTCATTGCAATGAGAGTAACCCCAAAGCGTTTAATTAAAGGTAAAAGATTTAAAAGTTCCTGAGTTTCTCCGCTGTTTGAGATTGCAATTACAACGTCATTTCTTGTAATAATCCCCGAATCTCCGTGAGTACTTTCCGCAGGGTGAAGAAAATACGAAGGAGTTCCCGTAGAAGTCAATGTTGCGGCAATTTTTCTGCCAATATGACCCGATTTTCCCATACCTGTGACGATTACACGACCTTTACAGTTGAATAAAAAATCAATAGCGCGGTCAAATTCTTCACCGATATTATTTTTCAACCGCAAAATAGAGTTCGCTTCGATATCGAGAACATTTTTTGCGAGTTCGTTAATTTCATTAGCTTCCATAACAAGTGTTTCCATTTTTCTTACCCCTAAAAAATTATATTATAAATATCATACAAAAGAATTAAATTTACGCAAAATATTTAAATTTTGTAAATTATGTGCGTAGAGTTTTGTATGGCAGAATTAAAGTTTAAAAATATAGACGGATTTAAAGATTATTTGGATAAGAATGACGGTTCGGGTTTTTCGCTTGATTTGTCGTCAATGAACATTTTTGACGGCTTGCGGTTTATGGTCTTGTCGTCAGAATATTATTACAGAAAATTTCCCGAAAAAAAACTTAAATGCAAATTACCGTCCGATGATGTAAAATCATTGATTTCATCATTTCAGGTAAGAAATTTGGAGTTTGTGTAAACTAATTATTTGCCCGTTTTTCTTCGTCTTTAATGAATTGTGCAAGGCGTTCAAGGTTTTTGTCCTCGATTGCTTCGACAAGTTCGGTTACGGATTTGATTTTGTTTAGCGCAAATCCTGTTTCCGCAAGCAAAACACAGTCGTTGCAAAGCCTGTAACCCTCATATTCAATAGAACCCGCAAGACATTTATTTTCACCGCAGCAATCGCAGTCAAACATTTCATCAACAATATTCGGATTGTCCTCAATGTCGTCAAGCCTCATTTGCTCAACAACCTGCTGCATTTCTTCAATTATTTCCTGCTCTGATTTCATAAAATTTTTCCTTTAAAAATTAATTCCGATAAGGACTTTTCACTTCTCACGTTTCACTTTATTAATTCTTTCATCTTACTAACTGCTTCACCAAGTCCCGTAAATACTGCGCGTGAAATTATACTGTGACCTATATTTAGTTCATAAAGTCCCTTAATTTCGTGCATTCTGTGGACGTTTTCGTAATTCAGTCCGTGACCTGCATTGACTTTTAACCCCAAACTTTGGGCAAGTTCTGCGGATTTTTTGAGTTTTTGAAATTCTTCTTCTTCCTCTTTATACCCGAAACATTCCGCATAAGCACCCGTGTGCATTTCAATAAACTGCGCTCCCGTCTTGGCTGAGGCTTTTACCTGTTCTTCGTCAGGGTCGATAAACAAACTTACAATAATTCCCGCATCTAAAATCGGTTTTATAAATTCGGTTACTTTTTCAAGCTGTCCCGAAACATCAAGCCCGCCTTCGGTTGTGACTTCCTGCCTTTTTTCGGGAACAAGACAAATCGAATGCGGTTTTACCTCAAGTGCAATTTCCTGAATATCGTCAGCCATTGCCATTTCAAGGTTAAGGTTTGTCTTAATCGTTTTTATAAGCGTATAAATATCTTCATCTTTAATATGGCGTCTGTCCTCTCTCAAATGAGTTGTAATAGAGGTTGCACCGTTTTCTTCGGCAATTTGCGCACCCAAAATTACGCTCGGCTCAATTCCGCCCCTTGCGTTTCTTAATGTTGCGATATGATCAATATTTACACCTAATAGCATTTATTTAGTCCTTTCGTTTTTAATTTCCAACAATGCCGTATACGAAGGTAATACGGTTGTTTTATCATCTTTTGATGCTTTGTCGATTGCCCGTTTCACGTTCGGTTCGACAATAATTTTTTCTTGCGGAATACCCGCATATTTCAATCTCAAAGCCATATCATAAGCTCTTATACCTGATGTTATGACGAGTTTTTTTGCATCTTTAAGCTGTTCAAAATCGCTGTCCCAAAGCCACGAAATATCCCGTCCGTCAGCATAGTTATCGTTTATTGCTATTACGATATTTGAGTTTAAATCAACGGTTTTAAGAACTTCGCTTGCACCTGTCGGATTTTTTATAAGTTGGATTAAAACGGGATTGCCGTTAATAGTACGTTTTTCGGTTCTGCCGAAAATAGCTTTGTAACTGTCAAGTGCTTTTTGGATTTCCGCCTGGTTCAAACCGTTTTCAAATCCGAAAGCTATTGAGGCAAGCGCGTTATAAGCATTGTAAAGTCCCGTAAGATTTACTCTGAACTCAAATTTAATTCCTTTGATATTCAAAGTTATTATCGAATAATCATTGTAAACCTTCACGTCTGCGGGATAATCACAATCGGGGCGTTTGTAACCGCAGTTTTCACAGTAATAATGACCTTCCTGTGCAAAAAATTGTTTTGAGTATTGTAAAGGATGTTTGCACGAACAGTTGAAAACTTCTGACGGAGCGTTTGATTTGTGTTCGTATGTGCAATCGTATTCAACGTTTTCAAACCCGTAATATACCGCATAATCAGTAAGGTTGAAAGTAGAAACCAAAGGGTCGTCCGCATTCAAAATTAATCTTAAATTTTTGTTTTTTTCTATTGCGTTTTTGATAAAACCAGCAGTCGTGTCAAGTTCGCCGTATCTGTCTAATTGGTCGCGGAAAAGGTTTGTTACAACTAAATAATCCGCATTCATGCAGTCGTAAAGTTTTGTCAGATATGCCTCATCAGATTCTATGACCGCATAATCAAATTTTTTGAATGGTCTGACATTTAGCGCAAAAACATTTGCAACACCTGTGAGCATATTTGCACCTTCAAGATTGTGAACGACTTTTTGATTTGCGGTTTTCAAAATATGAGCGATAATTCCCGAAGTTGTTGATTTGCCGTTTGTTCCGGTAACCGTTACTATATCTTTTTTTATGTATTTTGAACAATAATGTAAGAAATTCGGACAGATTTTCAGCGCAAGCATTCCGACAAACGAAGTTCCCGACGATTTTCCGAGAATTTTTATTGCCGTATAAGCAAGTCTTGCCATAATTATAGCGAAATAAAATCTGATTTTCATAAATAGTCCTTTAGACGTATTCCCCTTATCTCGATTATATATTATTATAAAAAGAATAATATGTACATCTTTATTGCAATAATTTTTATAGCTGAGTTGATTATCGCTTTTAATATTATCGGGTTGATAATAAAGGCGGACAGGAAGGTTTGCGACTTGACGGAATGTGTAAAAACATTTAATCCTCTGACACAAACCTGCATGCAATATGTCAGATGTCTGAGCATAGCTTTTTCGGAAAATGTTGATAAGGTTTTAAAATTTATAGAAAAACAGCATACAAAATTGATAATCAAGACGATTTCTGCCGTTGCGATTTATGGAATGCTGATTATGTTCAAGGTTCACAAAGTCAAAAGGAAAAAATTTTACAATCTGGCAGACGCAATTCGTGATATAGTGCTTGAATTGGCGATTTAGAAAAATTTTTAAACTCGTAAGATTAATTTTATCAAAAATAGGGTTGACAAATCGGAAAAAATCGTAAATAATGTAGAAAGCAGGGTGGTGGTTTGTCAGACCTACCAAAGACTCTGTAGAGATTGAAGCGACATCTACATTTTATTGTGGGTGTCGTTTCTTGTTATAAATAAAATCAGAAATAACATAATCAACGTTAAATTGAAATTGTCCATAACAACCTCCTTTCTTCGGAACTGACAACCGAGATTGAATATGTGTTGTTGTGTCGTCGTTCTTTGAAAAGAGTCTTTTTTTACCCTGCGAATATTATATTAGTATAATTTTTTCGGTTTGTCCATAATCATACTAATAGTCGGCTTGTAATCCGTAAAAAAATATGTTATTATAAAAATCGAAAGACGAGGTTAAATTTATGAGTAAAAACAAATCTTTAATGTTCGGAATGGGCTTGCTTGCAGGTGTTGTAGGCGGAATTATCACGGGTGTTTTATATGCTCCGAAGTCCGGTGAAGAATCTCGCAAAGAACTCAAAGAGGCAGCATGTGAATTGTACGAAAAACATTGTCCCGCTATTAACGAGGCTAAAAAACAAGCTCTCGAAAGCGTTGATTTGATGAAATATAAGTTGGAGAGACAACTGAGAAAATTCAACAATATGATTAAATCAAAAAAACTTCTTAAAGCGAAAGAGCTTGAAGAAATGGATGATGATTACAATTACTAAAAGGAAAATTTATGGAACTTTCACAAATTGCATTGAATAACGGTTTGACGTTTTTAGCATGGGCAACGGGTATTATAGTTCTTGTTGTCGGCGGATTTTTGGTAAAATTGCTTATTGATTTGTCGGCACTTGCCAAAAATTTGAATGAAACATCAATTATCGTTAATACGGAATTGAAACCTACTTTGCAGGGGGTTAATGAAACTCTTGGTGCGATTAATGAGATTATTAAAAATACCGACAAAGGTGTCGGTGATTTTAAGACCGCTGTCGGAAAAATGGTAGACAAAACAAAGATGCTTTCAGGTTCTTTGATTGGCGGTTTGATTAACGGGTTTACCACCGTATACAAATTATTTAAAAAATAGCCGTTTCGCGGGATTAATCCTGCGATAAAAATGTTATAATGAAAACGAAAAGGAGAACAATTATGTCAGCAACAAAATTTTTAGCAGGTTTTATAGTAGGCGGAGTTGTCGGAGCCGTTGCGGGAATTCTTCTTGCTCCGAAATCGGGTGAAGAAACACGCGCAATGTTGGCGGAAGGTGCGAAAGATGCACTCGACAGAGCTGATGAAACCGTCAAAAAAATTCAAAGTAAAGCAGATGACGTGGTTTCCGATATGCAAAAAAAAGGTGAAGAAATTAAAGAAAAACTTCAAGACCTTATCAATAAGCAGAAAGAAACCGCTGAAGCGTAAAAAACTCCCTTCGGGGAGTTTTTTTATCAAAAGTTTGATAAGTAAGATAAGTTTGATAAGTGAGTAAAGTACTTATCGGTGCGCGTAGCGCACAAATAATATTTAATTTTTCTTTTTCAATGCTTCATCAAGAGCTTTTTCAAGCACTGTAATTTTGTTTTCCAAAACCCCGATTTTTGCTTCGGCTGTTGTGTTTGAGATTGAACCGCGTTCAAGTTCGCGTTTGTATGCGTTAAATTTGTTTTTCAGCGAATTGTATAACGGTGCAAAGAAAAATATCGCCGAAATTTCGCCCAAAATGAATAAACACAATGAATAAAGAGCAAGATTTATTGCCTTTGAATACGCACTTGCGTGAAGAAGTTGCGCAAAATCGTTGCTTATTGCGTTGACGGTTACGGTTTCGTGAAAATTCATCATAATCACGACACATAAAATTAATGTTGCTAATACTGATATAATCTGCATTTTCAGCTCCTCAAATATTTTAAAACTTTTTCGATTTTTTCATCAGGTTCAACCTGTAATTCGATTATCTCACCGCCAAAGGGTTTTGTAAACCTTAAATAAAAGGATTGCAAAACCTGTTCTTGAGTTTTGACTTTTGCCATACCTGCTCCGTAAAGGGTATCGTTAAATACGGGGTGGTTTATGTGCTTCATGTGTACTCGGATTTGGTGTGTTCTGCCTGTGACGAGCGTAAGTTCAACGTATGTTGCATCTTTAAATCGTTCCAAAACTTTTACTTTTGTAAGGCTCGGTTTGCCGTTTTCGGTTACGGACATTTTGTGCGGTTGGTTAAGGTCTCTTCCGATTGGTGCGTCTATTTCAAACTCATTTTTTTCTATATTCCCTTTTACTATTGCACGATATTTTTTTGTTATTTGTCGGTTTTTGATTAGGTTTGCGAGATACTCGTGGGTTGGATTGTTTTTCGCAGCCATTAAGAGTCCTGATGTGTTTCGGTCAAGTCGGTGTATAATTCCTCGGCGAAATTCGCCGTTAATGTTCGAGAGATTTTCTCCGTATTTGTATAATAACGCGTTTACAAGGGTGTTTTCGCGCTCTGTTGTTGTGGGGTGGGTAAGCATTCCCGAGGGCTTGTTTACGACAAGCATGTTTTCGTCCTCGTAAATTATGTTGAGCGGAATATTTTGCGGTTCGATTGTGAGGGGCGCGGTTTGTGGAATTGTAAATTCAATTTTGTCGTTTTCTTTCAGGGAATATGAGGGCTTTTTCGTTGTGTCGTTAATTTTAACGGAGGAGGATTTTATGAGTTCCTGAATTTTTGAGCGCGACAAATTTGGTGTTATTTCCGATAAATAACTGTCGAGTCGCTTGTTTTCGTCATTTTCGTCAACGTAAATAATCACGGGTATAATTAAACCATGAAAGCAATATTAAGGCAAACGAGGAGATTATTAAGCACGTAATGACGTAAAACAAACCTCTCCCACAAGAGGAGAGGTCTGTTATATCTTAGCTAACTTCTCAGCTTCTTAGCTGCCTTATTTACCTACACACACAACCCCGGTATTGCGGTTATTCTTGGTGGTGTAGCCCGTACCGCCATTGTAGTACACGACTTTCGCGCTGCTCTGAGGACCGTCGGAGTTCTCCGTGGACGACCAAAAGTAGCCGGATGTAGGTTTGCCTTCCCAGGTTTCGTTTTTCATGAGACTCACAAGGTCACCTTCTTCAGGTAGCTCCATGTCCATACTTTTGCATGCTTTTTTAGTACCAGCCCAATAATCTTTTGAATAACCACTCGGATGAGGTCCGCAATATTTTGTATAGTCATCACTTGTTGTATCGGCACAATTTACATATCCAGGTGATTGTACTTGGAATACACATTTGTCACCGCTTGACATTTTGCCTGCACAACCCGTTCCAAATGCTGCCCCGTTAAAACTTCTGATGTCGTTTTTCTTGTTTGTTTCCTGACTGTTCGGCCCTTTTCTGCCGTTTACATCAGTAACGTATGCAAGACCCGAAGTTAAGTTTGTTGTATAAAACTTTCCGCCGATTGCATTACCTTCTTTGTTTGCAGATATCGCATCGCCGACATCATAAGTAGAAGCATTCGGGTCATAAGTAAGAATTATCGAAGCACCGTCTGCAAGAACAAGACCTACATTAGGTGTTGTTCTGTCTTTAAACTGCAAATCTTTTCCTGTTTTTGCTTTACTTACGTCATATTCTTCACCGTTTGTATCAATAACGGTAGCTGTAGGCCAGCATTCTGCGATATGTGCGCTATCGCAACGTTTTGCGATTTTTAAATGGTTTTGTAATTCATCTACAAATGCCTCTGTTGAACCGTAACTTGCATTCAAAAGTCCTAACGCTCTCATTTTTTCCATTGCCTGATTAATTTTAAAAGCAATATTTGCCTCGCGTTCGGAATTAACCCGTTCATTCACATTTTGAATCAAAATAGGCATGCTTACCGCCGCGACTACTCCGATTATGCCGAGGGTAATCAAAACTTCCGCTAAAGTAAAACCTAAATGTTTTTTGCCCATAAATTTCTCCTTTTATTCAAATAACAACATATTTTTAGATAAAATCTATTGTAATACGCATGATTATATATATTTTTTAGGGGCATGTCAACATGTAATAAATTAAAATGCAGTATTATCCTAAAATAGGAGGTTTAAATATGCTTTCTTGTAAAGAGATGTTAGGTAAAAGAATTAAAGAACTTAGAAGAAGTAACGGATTTACACAAGAAAAATTATCCGAACTTATTGAACTTGAACCTAATCACATTTCTAAAATAGAGGCAGGTATACATTTTCCTCAGCCCGAAAAGTTGGAGCTTTTGGCACGTGTGTTTGATATACAGATAAAGGATTTGTTCGATTACGAACACAAAATTTCCAAACAATCCTTAAAACAAAAAATTTCCGCTTGGCTTGACGAGGCAAGCGCAGCGGAAACCGAATATATTTATAAAACTATCAACAACTTGAGAGAACTTAAAAGAGAAATTTAGACCGTTGCCAATTCTTTTTTTAGTTCTGACACTGTATTTTCAAGGCTTTGTTCATCATAAATATTATAAACTTTTGCCTCGGGAGCAATTTTTTTATTCAAACCTGCAAGAACTTTTCCCGGCCCGATTTCAACAAAAGTATTAACTCCGTTTTCTGCCATTTTTTTGATTGTTTGCGTCCAATGAACCGAAGAATGGATTTGTCTCGGCATTTTTGCTCTGAAATCTTCTGCGGCAACCGTTTCTTTCGCATCAACATTGGTAACAACAGGGATTGACGCATCATTTATATCAAGAGTTTTAACATATTTTTCAAATTCTTTACCTGCTTTTTCTACATACTTAGAGTGAAAAGCTCCCGAAACCGCAAGCGGTACAAATCTTCTTGCACCTTTTTCAAGCAAAATTTCACCTGCTTTTTTGATTGCCTCGTCATCACCTGTCAAAACAACCTGAACGGGTGAGTTGTAGTTCGCAATATCAATATAACCGATTTTTGATGCCTCTTTGAGTGCAAATTCAACTGAACCTTCGGGCGCATTCAAAACTGCCGCCATAGAACCGCCTTTTACTTCGCTCATCAATGATGCACGTTTTTGTATGGCAAGAAGTGTAGTTTTCAAATCCATTACACCCGAGCAAAACATTGCGCAATATTCGCCCAAGCTGTGTCCTGCCGTAAAATGCGGGGTAATATTCAATTTGGACTTAAAAGCCTCCAAAGCCGCAATCGACATTGTAACAATCGAGGGTTGAGTATTTATTGTCTGTTTAAGTTCGTCCTCAGGACCTTCAAAGCAAAGTTTTGTTATACTTTTTCCTAAAGTTTTATCAGCGGTATCAAAAACTTTTTTCGCTGACGGATAATTTTCATATAAGCCTTTTCCCATGCCGACAAATTGAGAACCCTGTCCGGGGAAAAGAAAAGCAATCTTATTAGTCATTATTTTCTCCTTAACAAATACCTTCACGCAGGCGAATAATAGCACCGCCCCAGGTCATGCCTGCACCAAAGCCGCACAATAAAGCGGTTGAACCCAATTTTACGCTGCCTTTTTCAACACCTTCCGCCAAAGCGATAGGAATTGATGCGGCAGATGTATTTCCGTAATATTTAATATTGGTAACAACTTTTTCTTCCGGCATGCCCAATCTTTCCTGTACAGCCTGAATAATTCTGATATTAGCCTGATGAGGAATTAAATAATCTATATCATCGGAAGTTAATCCCGTTTTTTGGAGCAATTCTTCCACATATTTCGGTAAAATTTTTGCGACAAAAGCGTAAACCCCTTTACCGTTCATCTTAATCAGGCTCGGGTGAACCTCATTCGGTTCAACAAGCGGACAATTTTTCCCGTCAAAAGGCAAACTGATTAAATGGTCATATTTTCCGTCAGATTTAATATCAATCGTAATAATATCGTCAACCCCGTCATCAGAAGCGGTTACGACCATAGCACCCGCACCGTCACCGAACAAAATCGAAGTGCCTCTGTCGGTCCAATCCAAAAGTTTTGAATTGTTATCGGTTGCAACAATCAAAATATTTTTGTACATGCCTGATGCAACAAAACCTTTTGCAATGCTCAAACAATAAATCAAACCCGTACAAGCTGCAGAAACATCAAACGCAGGAACTTGTTTTGTCATATCAAGACGTTTTTGGATTTGACAACCCATTGAATACAACTCGATAGGCGCGGTTGATGCGGCAATAATCATATCAAGGTCGTCCGCTTTCATTCCTGCTTTTTTGAGCGCATTTTTTGCGGCAATTTCGCCCAAATCAATCGCGTTTTCGTTTCCCGAAACAAGTCTGCGTTCCTTTATTCCAGTACGCGAATAAATCCATTCGTCCGAAGTTTCGTACAATTTAGTCAAATCGTCATTTGTAACAACCGTCTCGGGCAAACTGTATCCGACTCCCGCAATTCGCAAGGGTATCAATTTATCAGTCATATCTTACTCCTCGTGAAATTTAGCAATCTTTTCGTTTACACCCGTTTCAACGGCATGTTTTGCAACTCTGACGGCATTCTTGATTGCATAAGCCCTGCTTCTGCCGTGTGAAATAACCGTAATACCTTTGACACCCAAGAGCAAAGCCCCGCCAAATTCTTCATAATTAATTTTTTTGTAAATACGTTTCATAAACGGTTTTGCAAGCAAACCGATTATTTTACCTAAAATGTCGGATTTAAATTCTTGTTTGAGCATTCTGAACAACATAGAGGATGCACCTTCCGTAACCTTCAATGCAACGTTTCCGACAAATCCGTCACAAACAACAACGTCACAAATGCTCAAGAAAATTTCTTTTCCTTCAATGTTACCGACAAAGTTTATTTTGTCCTGTTGTTCTTCAAGAAGTTTGTATGTTCTTTGCGCAAGATCATTACCTTTACCCGCTTCTTCACCGATATTCAAGACACCGACTCTCGGTCTTTCAACACCTAAAACGTTTTTGGAGAATGTTGCACCCATAACCGCAAACTGATAAAGCATTTCGGGTGTACAATTACTGTTTGCACCGCCGTCTATAACAACAATCGGTTCTTTTATAGTTGGTAAAGTAACCGCAATAGCAGGTCTGTCAATCCCTTGAATTCTGCCTAAACCGAATAAACTTGATGCCATAGCGGCACCTGTCGAACCCGCTGCAACAACAGCATCCGAACTTCCCGTTGCAACCGCATCAACCGCAAGTACTATGGAAGATTTTTTCTTTTTACGAATAGCCTGTCCGGGAGCCTCGCCCATTTCAATTACTTCCGATGCGTGGGTAATTTTGATGTCTAATTTTGAGGTGTCAATTTTTATGCGAGTTTTTGCCGCACCGCCCTTACCGCAATCCGTCATGAACCCTTCGTTAGCTATTTTGTCGAGTTCTTGTTCGATACGATCCTGCTTACCGACCAATTCAATAGCTACACCATATTCTTGCGCTGCCCAAACTGCACCTGCCACGATTTCGTGAGGAGCGTGATCCCCGCCCATTGCATCTATTGCTATTCTTGTCATTACATCTCCCTTATTTTGTTAAGTTGCTAAGGCACTAAGGCTATTGCATCTTAGTGCCATGCCAACTTAAAGCATTTAGCCTATTCTTCCGTTTTTTCTTCAGCAACTTCTTCAGCCTTGGTTTCTTCAACCTTAACTTCTTCAGCTTTAACTTCTGCCTTCAAATTTTCGGCTTTTTCGGTTTTAGTTGATTTTTTAGCCGCAACTTTTTTGGGTTCGGCTTTTTCTTCAACTCTGTCTTTAATGCTTACGGGTTTGCCTTTGTAAGTTCCGCAAGCTGTGCAAACAGTGTGAGCCAAAACTGTTTCGCCGCAATTCGGGCATTTAGTTGTTTCGGGTTTAGTTGCTTTCCAGTTACTTCTTCTGCTTCCTTGAGCGGAATGTCCTGTTCTTTTCTTAGGTACTGCCATTTTTCTTTTCCTTTTTTTATTGTGTTACTACTTATTTTTCGGTTGTATTTGAATGTTTTTGAATACATTCAATCTCGGATCGGATAAATTTTCTTCTTTGAGAAAATTATCTCCATTACAATTTATACCACAAACTTTTTTATTTGGTAAATTTAATATTACGGATTGATACAATAAGTCATAAATATCAATCTCATCATTCCCGTTTAAATCGGTAACAAACTGTCCGCTTTTAAGTTCGGTTTCTTGCCCGTAATCTTCTGATAGTGCGGTTTTAGCGAACATTTCATCTATGTTGAAATCCAAATTGTAACAAAATTCTTTAAGGCACAAATCGCATTCAAGTTTTACAATTCCCTTAACATTTCCCGTAACTTCGATAAATTCACCGAGCGAAATTATTTTCAAGTCGGCATTTATTGAGCCGACGGAATTTATTTCGTCAATTTTGTCGTCAAACTTAAAATCTATTGATTTTGAGGGAGTATTTTCGAGTTCTTCAACGGAAATTTTGTAATTCATTTTTTATCCTGCAAATTGTTCTTCCTGAATTGCTAATGCGGCGATTTGATTTGAAACGAATGCGGTTTTTTTCAACGGTCCTGAGGTTTCCTTTTCGATAAGTTTCGGAGTAGCTGATTTCATAGCCGATAAGAGTTCGTTGTAAAGTTCTTCCGCATTTTCAACATACAAAACCAAAGGAGCTGTTGATCCTTTGATAAACACGAGAACCGAAGTTCTTTTTTTGATATTTTGCGGGTTAAATTGCTGAGCCATAATCTTCCTTTCTTTAATGAAATAATTATAAAATAAATCTTGGTGTTATGTCAAATGGGGTTGGGTAAGTAAGGTAAGTCGGGTAAGTTTGATAAGTACGTATCGGGAATAAAGTTTGGTAAGGTAGGAAGCTAAGAAGTCAGGCAGCTAAGTGTGATAACCTCCTCTTCCCTTGCACATTTTCCCCTCTCCCCTTGTGGGAGAGGGTAGAATTTCAATATGAGAGCTTGCTCGAATATTAGAAATTCGGGTGAGGGGTTCAATCAGATGTATAGAG
>CADBNI010000030.1 GCA_902795965.1 uncultured bacterium | reverse complement strand
GGGTGAGGGGTTCAACCCGCCGAAAATTTTATTCTTACCCCTCACCCGAATTTCTAATATTCGAGCAAGCTCTCATATTGAAATTCTTTCCTCTCCCACAAGGGGAGAGGGGAGAGTGTGTAATGTGCGAGGGAGGAAAGACAAACAATTTAAAAATTATATGGATTTTACACTTTTTTATCTTTATTGTAAATTCATTATATGAACGGGTTTGACAGTTTAACGCTGAAACTTTGGATAGACCAAAATGCCGATTTCTTGACGGGTGCAAGAATTCAAAAAATTCAACAGCCGACAAGGCGTGATTTGGTCTTGTCAATCAGAAAAACAGGCGAAACAAAAAAATTATACATAAATATTAATCCTCAATACTATCATATTTGTTTTATTAACAAAGAAAATGAAACAAAAAGGTTGATAGAAATCCCGCAAAAACCTCCGATGTTTTGTATGCTATTGAGAAAATATCTTGAAAATTCCGTTATTTCAAAAGTTTCTCAACCGCCTTATGAAAGGATTTTAGAGTTATATGTCGAAACTTACAACGAATTATCCGAAAAAATTTATCTTTGTTTTGCGGTTGAACTTATGGGAAAACATTCCAATATCGTGCTTTACAACTATGATACAAATATAATTTTGGGTTGTGCGCACAATGTCGGAGCAGAAAAAAGCAGAGAACGCGAAATGGCGGGAACTTTGCCATACATATATCCGCCAAACCCGCCCAAAAACTGGTTTGCCTCAGAAGATTCACTGTCAAAAGACAGTCCTGCTAACATAAATAAACTGATTGATGATTATTATGCAGATTGTATTTATAACGAAAAATTCAAATCTTTAAAAGAAAATTATAAACAACTCATAAACCGCAAACTCAAAAAAGATAAAAATTCCTTGAACAAAATGGAATACAGGCTTGAAAAAGATTATGACAAATATCGTGTATTTGGCGATTTGATTATGGCTAATATTTATAATAACAAGGATTTTTCAAAGTTTATCAGGGTTTTTGACTGGGGAAGCAACAAAGAGATAAAAATAGATTTGGACGAAACAAAAACCCTGAAAGATAATGCAAACGCTTTTTACAAACTTTATAATAAAGGTAAAAATTCGTTTATAAAACTTTCGGAACTTACTTCAGAGTTGAAAGACGAAATAAATTATCTTGAACACATTTTATATTCGCTTGATATTGCAAAGTCCGTTGATGATTTGTCGGAAATAAAGTTTGAAATTGAACCCGAAAAATTAGCCAAACCGCAAAAAAAATCCGTTGAACCCGAAGAAACGGAAATTGACGGCTGTAAAGTTTTTATCGGTAAAAATAACCGCCAAAACGATTATATAGTTTCAAAGTTGTCGCGTGATGAAGATTTTTGGTTTCATACAAAAGATTGTGCAGGTTCGCACGTACTTTTGAGATGCGAAAATCCGTCGGATGAAACGATTTTGAAGTGTGCGGAACTTGCAAAAAAATATTCAAAAGGCGCAAATTCATCAAAAGTCGGAGTAATTTATACAAAAAGAAAATATTTGAAAAAACCGCCTAAGGCAAATTTAGGTTATGTAACTTACAAAAATGAAAAAGAAATAATTTTATGAGTGATTTTTTTGACGAAAATCAGAATATATCCGACAATATTGATATGGCTAAAAAACATATCATTGCACTTGTAGATTGCGATTCGTTTTTTGTTTCCTGCGAACAGTCGGTAAATCCCGAACTTAAAGGCAAACCCGTTTGCGTTATGTCAGGTCGCGGACAGTGTGTAATTTCTCGTTCAAAAGAAGCAAAAAAATTAGGGGTAAAAATGGGTATGCCGTATTTTCAGATTGATGGAAAATTAAAACAGGCAACCTATATTAATGCAAATCACGATTTGTACGCGCAAATTTCCGAAAAAGTTATGGCGGTTCTGAAAGATTTCAGCCCTAATGTCGAAATATATTCTATTGATGAGGCATTTGTTGATTTGACGGGATTGGAAAGACTTTACAAAAAGAATTATCTTGAAATTGCTCAAATGATTAGGCAGGAAATTCTTGATAGGGTTGATATTCCCGTATCAATCGGTGTGAGTTCTTCAAAATCACTGGCAAAATTAGCTTCCGACAAAGCTAAAACTTTAGGTGAAGGGGTATTTTTGGTTGGTTCAAGAAAAATATTACCGCTTTTAAAAAATACAAGCATTGATGAAATTTGGGGAATAGGACGAAATCTTTCGACACTCTTGCGTAAAAACGGAATCTTAACCGCTTATGAACTCGTTAATATTGATGATATTTGGCTGAATAAACAAATAGGTATAAGGGGCTTGGAGATGAAACATGAGCTTTTGGGCGAAATGGTTTCGCCCGTTTCCAACGAGGTGAAACTTCCAAAATCCATTCAAAAAACAAGCGCACTTGCAAAATTTACATCCGACAAAAATTATCTCAAAAATTCTCTAAATTATCATATTCACAGAGCCTGCATGAAATTAAGGCAGATTAACGCAAAATGCAAATGTGTCAGTATTTTTATAAGAACAAAAGATTTCAAAGTTATTTGTGAAAAGAAACTTTTGACAATTCCGACTGATTTTGAACTTGAAATTTCCGACATAATTTTCAATATGTTGGACGGAATTTATAATCCGAAAATATTATATCGTAGCACAGGGGTAATATTGGAAAATTTTGTGTTTAATAATGCTTCGCAAATGTCGTTGTTTGGAAATTCCGAGGTTGATTCAAAAAAAGAACGACTCTCAAAATGCTTTGACAAACTTGAAGAAAAATTCGGAAAAGATATAATTCAGACCGGATTTGTAAAAAAAGACGTGTAATTTTTACAATTAATAGCAAAAAATATTTTTTACGTGTATTATTATAAGCGAGGAGAAAAAATGAAAGTAAATAATATACAAACTTATGATAATACACAATTTGGTCAAAGATTTCCCAAAAAACAAACGTATAGAGCAATGAAAAAATATTATCTTGCCACTGATGATAGAGGTATGTCGACTTTTTATGCCTTTTATGAAAATGTTGCAAAAACAAGATTACACAAAAGAAAGTATGTAAAAGCTCAACAAGCGGTTATTGATTTGTCCGAAAAATTCAGTGACAAGCCTTTGACATCAAAGTGTCTGTTAAGATATGTATTTGCTCAAGCTCGTAACTCTTTTATGACTATAAAAGAAACTGCCTTAACCACTTTTTATAAAAGTAAAAGAATAAGTGTATAAGTTAAATAAAAAAAAGAGGCTTTCGCCTCTTTATTCGTAAATCCAACCGTTTGTCAAATCAACTTTTATCGGTTTTAGAAGTCTTAAATATACAACGTCGTCAGGTGTTACATTGAGTTTTTCACCTTTTAATGTTGCACGTACAAACTTCATAAACCAATTTCTGTGTTTTTTAACCTCGCCGACCGCATTGAAAGGTGCTGTTTGGTCGTTTACGGTTGTTACAACGGAGTTGTCAAGAACGAGGACACCGTTTCTGACAAACCATTTGCCGTTTCTGACATCCAAGAGTTGTCCTTTTAGCGTTGCACCTTCTCTGACGAGAATATATTTTTCGTTAGTAACAAAATTTTGTCTTGCAGAAGCCGTATAAAATTCCCCTGCCTGTGATGTCTGTGAACTCGCATATTTTGTAAGTTTTACGGGAACGATTGCACCTGCGGGAATTGTACCGACACTTCCTTGTACAACAGCTTCTTTTACAACAAAACCTTCACCCGTTTTCTTTCTCATTGCTTCGGCAAGTTTTGCATTCGGATTGAGTTTTGCCTGTTCCATCATTTGGAAAAGAATTGATGCAACTTCCGCACGAGTAGCGGGTCTGTCTGCTTCAATATTTTTAGCTCCGTCTTTCGGTATAATTACAAGCATATTCAAAATTTCAGCTTTTCCTGCGGGAACAACAAACCATTCGGGAACAACAGCTATGTCCGCATACTTTTGCGACAAAACTTCTTTTGCTTTTAATGTGCTGATTTGTTCGGTGGTTAAAGCATTTACCGCAACCGAAATTGATTCCGCGCGCGAAACAGAATCTTCCGGTCTGAAGGGCTGACCTTCCGGCGGGCATGAAATCAAATCAAAATACAATGCCTTTTGAATTGCATCATAAGCCCAAAAAGACGGATCAATATCCGTAAAGTTTACGGGTTGCGCAACGGTTGTATGTTCTTGTCCGAGTGCCTTTATCGCCATTGATGCAAATTCTGCACGCGTAACATTTTCATCAGGTTGAAAAGTTCCGTCAGGATAACCTACGATTACACCTTGTTCGGTCAAAAGTTCAATTTCTGCTGCCGCCCAATGATTTGAAGGCACATCAGGATATGCCAATACGGGAACTGCAATACAGAGAACCGCAACTGCGGACAAAACCGCTTTGAATAAATTTTTCATATCACACTCTCCTTTTTCACCATGTTACTTGTAAATTTTTATTAGGGCAACTGTTAATAAAGTTATGTTAAACAATTTTCTCAAAAAAAAACCCTATCTTAAAGATAGAGTTCGGAATTCTTTTTACGTAATTCCTCGTGTGTAGAAGGTTAGTGTGTAGTAGGTAGTGTAAATTATATCTCGTGTTTATTTCGTTATCGCTTACATATTAATAAAGTATTTTTGATGTATATAATTGCTATATATCTTTTATTTCGTTACAATTCTTAACAATCCTGGTCTGTCAAAACTGAAATGTCTTACAGAAACTGTAAGATAGAATATCAAGCAATTTGCAATAAATTATGTCAAAACTTTATCCATATCCCTCGCCAATATATTTATTCCCAAATTTTTTAAAAAATAACCGTATTTTTAGAAAAACATTAACAAATTTTAAAAAAGTGTTTAGCGGTATCTTTATTTAATTTTAATATACAAAATATTGACCTTTTCAGATAATAAAAGTATTCTTAGAAAAAGAAAGGGGAAAATCCTATGAAAGAATTTATGCACACGAGGTTGGACAACAGACAGTTTACGGAAGAAGATATTAAGGGGTTTATAAAGGAATATAATATCAAGTTTATAAAACTTCAGTTTGTTGATATAAACGGACATGTTAAAAATATGACAATACCGTCACATCATATTGAAAAGGCATTGAATAACGAGATAATGCTTGATGGTTCATCAATAAAAGGGTTTAGAAGTATAGAAACATCGGATATGTTTTTCCACCCTGACAAAAATTCGTTCCAGATTTTGCCCTGGAGAGGGAGTGAAGAAGCAAATTCCGCAAGGTTGATTTGTGATATTTATAACGCAGACGGCACACCGTTTGAGGGTTGTCCGAGATGTAACCTCAAACGTGTTATGAAAGAGGCGGAAAAAATGGGATTTTCCATGAATGTCGGGCCTGAGGCGGAATTTTTCCTTTTTGCAAAGGATAAAGACGGAAATGTAACGACATTAACTCAGGATAGAGCAGGATACTATGATGTAGGCCCTGAGGATTTGGGTGAAGATGTTCGTTCCGATATTGTTTTGACTTTGCAGGAAATGGGATTTGATATTGAGGCATCTCATCACGAGGTTGCGGACGGCCAGCACGAAATAGATTTTCGTTATGCGGATATTTTAACTGCTGCAGACAATGTTGCGACCTTCAAGATTGCGGTAAAAGCGATAGCTGCAAAACACAATCTTCATGCGACGTTTATGCCAAAGCCGATTTACGGTATAAACGGTTCGGGTATGCACTGTAACGTATCGTTGTTCAAAAACGGTAAGAACGCATTTTATGATGCGAAATCGGAATTTGAATTATCTGATGTCGCAAAATATTCTATTGGCGGAATGTTAAAGCATGTCAAAGGAATTACGGCTATACTCAACCCGACCGTAAACAGTTTTAAGCGTTTGGTTCCGGGTTATGAAGCTCCCGTATACCTTGCGTGGTCTTTGGCAAACAGAAGCGCATTGCTCAGAGTTCCCGCAAAACGTGGTGTTTCAACTCGCGTGGAACTTCGTTCACCCGATCCCGCTTGCAATCCGTATTTGGCTTTCGCGGCAATTCTGGAGGCTTGTTTGGACGGTATAAGAAACAAAATTGACCCGCCCGCTCCTGTTGAAAGCAATATTTACAAATTGACTTCAAAAGAACGTAAAAAACAGAGAATTGATTCGTTACCGGGCAGTCTTGCGGAGGCGATTGACTTGTTTGACAAGTCTTTGGTATCGCATGCTGCGTTGGGCGAACATATCTTTAACGAATTTTTGACAACAAAGAAAAAAGAATGGGATTCGTTCCGCACAAACGTAACCCAATGGGAAATCGAAAGATACCTTGAAAGATACTAAAAAAAGGGCAAATGCCCTTTTTTAGTATTAAAGATCAGTTGACATTTCTTATTACACGATTGCCACATCATCTCTCTCAGTGTAAGAGAATGCTATAAATCTAAATATGCTATTCAAAAACATTTGGATTATTATGTAGGAATGCCATTGGATAATTATATACTTGAAATTTTCTATTAACTATTCTTATAGTATAGATATCTTTTCCCCATGTATTTGGTCTGTTTTTCCCATTAACATCTATGTTTATAAAAGGCACACCGTTTATTACTTCCATGTCAAAATCATAAAAAATATTATTCACAGTAGAGAAACAATAATGCTGCTCTCCGGGATTAGCTAAATTTTTATTGCTCCAGCAACCTGGTAATTCATTACTATTAGGAATCCATACGGTTTCAAGATTTGTTTTTAATTTTTGTTTAAATAATTCGCCAAAACATTTTGAGTTGTTATTTGTACATAAACTTTCGGGAAAAGCTCCCTGTTCCTCGTAAATTTGCCAATATGCCTGTTCAATCGTAGAAAGAGCTTTTTTTCTTAATGAATTGTAGTGCATATCGTTAATTTTATTTATTATTGTCGGTAATGTGATCGCGGCAACAACACCGATAATACCCAGAGTAATCAGCGTTTCCGATAATGTAAAACCAAAATATTTATTTTTCATAAAAACTCCTTTTGTGATTTTTATTTCTGCATTTTATTCAATATACGAATTTGTATTCATATAATATATGATTTATAGTTCATTTGTCAAGAGTAAAAAGAGAATAGATGCTCATTTATAATTGTTAATACAAATAATAATATTATAAATGAGGACAATTTATGAACGAAAATGAACGTCTTGGCATAAAAATCAAAAATATCAGAAAAAATAAAGGGCTTACACAAGAATTGTTAGCCGAAAAATCTGATTTGAGTACAAGACAGATTGTAAAGATAGAAAACGGACAAGCAACACCTACAATTCAAACCCTGCAAAGTATTGCAAAGGCTCTTGACGTTTCTTTTAATAATCTTTTTGACAATGACAGTTACGATTCGATAAGCATAGTTCGTTCAAAAGCCCGTGCACTCTTGGATAGTTTAAATGATGACAATTTAAGATTATTTTATAGAATATTAAAATCAATTACGTAAGATATTTTTCAACTGTTCGACAATTCGTTCCGTTCCGTCAAGGTGCGCCAAGGCAAAAGAATTTTTCTGCAATTCTTCAAGTTTTTCTCTGTTATTGACCAACTCCAAAATAGCATTCAACAATGTATTCTCATTGATTTCGGCATCTTCAATATACAAACCCGCACCTTTTTCAACCATAAATTTTGCGTTCTTTCTCTGATGATCCGCCGCCGCATAAGGGTACGGAACAAATATCGGTGCAATAGAAGATGCACAAATTTCCGAAATACTCAACGACCCCGAGCGCGAAACCGCAATATCCGACGCCTTCAAAACCGTAACCATATCTTCAAAATACGGTCTGACAATCAAATTTTTGTCGCTCGCATAATCGGGATAAACTCGCAAAAGCTCCTCAATTACACGCTCAAAATTCTTTTTGCCCGTCTGAAAAATTATCTGCAAACCGTATTCTTGCGATAATTTTTTCAAAATACCGACACTTGCCGTATTAATAGACCTTGCCCCTTGAGAACCGCCCATTATACAAAGCGTAAGCCCGTCTTTCAACCCCAAAGACGAGCGAGCATCTTCTTTTGAAAGAGTTTTAAAACTTTCTCGAACAGGATTTCCGTTAACAAAGCAATTCTTATTCTTTAAACATTTACAAGCAGGCTCAAACGCAACGGAAACCGCCTGCGCAAACGGTGCCAATTTCCTTGTTACAAGCCCCGGTTGAGCATCACAATCGTGCATCATAAACGGTACATTCAAAATTTTTGCCGCAAACAAAGCAGGCGCAGAAACATATCCGCCCGTACCGAATACCGCATCAGGTTTGTATTTCAAAGTATAATAACAACTTTTTATAACCGCCAAATTAAGCTGAAATAACCATTTTAAAAGAGCAAATCCGATTTTTCTCGGCATTCCGTGAACATTGACGGGCAAAAATTTATAACCTTTTTGATTAACAATCTCGTATTCAAGATTTTTCGGATTGCCAACATAAAAAATTTCATTATCTTTTGAAAGTTCATCAGCCACGGCTATTGCAGGATAAATATGTCCGCCTGTTCCTCCGCCCGTTACAAAATATCTTGCCATTAAAAATTCCTTATCTTTTTAATACGTTTTTTGGATATGTTTAACAAAATTCCAACCATAATCATTGAAACAATCAGCGAAGAACCGCCATAACTTATGAACGGTAAAGGAACACCCGTTGTCGGCAAGAACGAACTTGCAACGCTCATATTCATAAATGCCTGAAATACGATAGAGAACGTTATGCCTATCGCAAGGAGTTTTCCGTACATATCGGGACATCTTGCCGCAATAACAAACCCTCTTTGCATAAAAGTAAAGAAAAGTCCGATAACGAGTACACAACCTACAAATCCCAATTCCTCAGCAATAATTGCAAATATAAAATCGGTATGACATTCGGGCAAATACGACAGTTTTTGAATGGAACCGCCGTATCCGACACCCGAAAATCCGCCTGATGCAAAAGCAATCAATGACTGAATAATATTGTATCCCGCTCCCAAAGGATCAGCCTCGGGATGACGCCATGTTACAAGACGCTGCATCTGATAAGGTCTGATTAATTTTGTTGTAACCCCTACAAATGCCGCAAATATTACACCGCCGAATGCCGTAAAAAACAACTTCCATGAACCGCCCGCAGCCATATACATTACAACGGTTGTCATTCCCAATAGGATTACCATTGAAAGGTTTGGCTGCAAAAATATAAGTCCGACCATTGCAATAATCGGAATGAAAGCCCAAACCCATTTATCTTGATCAAAAAGGTTTGCATCTTTCCTAAAAGCACTTGCAAGAAGTAATACAACCGCAGGTTTTGCAAACTCTGACGGCTGAAGCTGGAAGCCTGCAAGGTTTATCCATCTTTTTGCACCGTTAACCGTAACCCCTAACGGTGTAAAATCAACCAAAAACAACGCAACAAGGATTGAAACCATAATAACGACATTCCAATCCGCAAGTTTTTTATAATCGTAATTTGTGAAAAATTTTAATCCGAAAAATCCGACAACAAAGCAAATAAATTGTTTAAACAGAAATTGAGCGGGGTTTCCGCCTTCATCAAGACATTTTGGAGCGGTAGCCGAAAATATTGCCAAAAATCCGATTATTACAAGAAATGATACGACAATCAAAAGTGTCTTGTCGGGCGAAGAAATTATTACACTCTGCACCTGCTTATCGGAAATTTTTTGAGGCTCTCTCCTAATTGATCTTTGATAGGACATATTCCTTAAAAACCCTTCCCCTTTCTTCGTATCCGCTGAACATATCGAAACTTGCACAAGCAGGCGACAACAGTACCACATCGGGATTTAATTCCGCAGCTTTGTCAGATGCCGATTGCATGGTTTCTTCTCTAATGATATTATCGAAACCGTTCTTTTTCAAGTTATTTTCAAACCTGTCCGCTGCCTCACCGATAAGAATTACCGTTTTGATATGCTTATTTATCGCATCACAAAATTCTTTCAAATCCGTATTTTTGTCACGTCCGCCCGCAATAAGGACTACATCACAATCGTTAAATGAATTTATTGCAACTAATGCCGCCTCGGGATTTGTTGCCTTAGAATCGTTGTAGTAAACGGTTTTGCCGATTTGCGCAAATTTTTCCATTCTGTGTTCGGGAACTTTAAACGACATAACGGAGTTTCTTATTTCTTCCGTCGATATTCCTTCCAATTTAGCGGTAATCAAAGCACACATTACGTTTTGATAATTATGATTTCCGATTAAAGGACAATCTTTCAACGTAATTATTTTTTCTTCCCTGCCGTCTTTTTTGAACCAAATGGCATCATCTTTTATATATGAGCAGTTTTCTCCGATTTCTCCGTCAAACATAAATACCTTGCCCCCGCAAGTTTTTGACAGTTCAACAAGTTTTTCGTCCTTAGCGTTCAAAACGGAATATTTCGGAGCCTGTTCACCTTTAAATATCTTCGCCTTAGCCTCAAAATAATTCTCTATTCCCCCATGCCAGTCGATATGGTCGGGAGTAAGATTTGTAAACACCGAGATTTCGGGTTTGAATGTCGGACTGTATTCAAGCTGAAACGAACTGCATTCGCAAACAAAATAATCAATATCGTCATTAAGCAAATCACAAGGCGGTTTGCCGTAATTTCCGCAGGGAACGGCCTTATATTTTGATGATAAAATATGTGCGGTCAACGCGGTTGTCGTTGTTTTTCCGTTAGTACCCGTTATTGCAATAAAAGGTTTTTCGGTATTCAAATATGCAAGTTCGATTTCCGAAATAACTTTTATTCCAACTTCTTTTAATCTTTGCATAATTTCGGATTTTGGAGGAATACCGGGGCTTGTAACCGCAAGTTGTGAACCTTCGATAAATTCTTCACTATGTCCGCCAAATTCTACATTAATCCCTAATTCAACAATTTCATCAATTTTTTCTCTGTTTTCGGGCTTTTCTTCGTTAAACTCCGTTATAAAAACGTCAGCTCCAACACTTTTGAGGTACTTTGCAGCCGAAATCCCGCTTTTTGAAAAACCTAAAACCAATATTTTTTTATTTGAAAATTCCATACTAAATCACACCTCTTGCAAGCAAAAAGAATATTACAACCGCACTCAAAGACAATATTGCCGACACCAAAGCAAAAACAACCACAATCTTTTTTTCACTCCAATCACACAATTCAAAGTGATGATGTATCGGCGACATTTTGAAAACTCTTTTTCCCGTTGTTTTAAAACTGATAACCTGAATAATTACGGAAAGCGTTTCCATAACAAAAACCCCCGCAATCAAAACAAGCAAAATCTCAAATTTACCCATAACGGCAACGGTACCCAAAAACCCGCCCAATGCCAAAGAACCCGTATCACCCATGAATACTTGCGCCTTTGGCTTATTGTATTTTAAAAATCCTGCAAGTGCGCCCGCAACGGCGGCAGAAATTATTGCAGCCTCAGGCGAACCCGAAAACAACGATATAATCGAGCAAGCAAGAAACGCAAAAATGCCGGTTGAAGCCGCAAGTCCGTCAAGTCCGTCGGTAAGATTGTAAGCGTTTGATGCACCCGTAATTACAAAAACCGCAAACACAGGATATAACCAACCCAAATGCAATATATAATGTCCGATAGCCACATCACCCGCAGTCGATTTTGTCATCATTAAATAAAGTGCGGGAAGCATTGCAATGGCAATTTGTCTTAAAAGTTTTCCGCGTGCGGAAAGCCCGTCATTAGCTTTCCCTTTTATTTTTAAATAATCGTCCTGAAATCCCGCAAAAGTATAAAACAAAAGAGTCAAAAGTATAATAAACGCTTCCGTTGTAAGCCTTTGCGCCATAGCAAGCGTAATAATTGATGCAATAAATATTCCGACAATTATAAACACCCCGCCTGTTGTGGGAGTTCCCTGTTTTTTTGCGTGAGTTTCGGGAGCGCAATCTTTCACGTATTGACCTATCATTTTTTTCTTTAAAAAGTCAATATACGGTACTCCGAAAAGTAAGCATAATATCATTCCAAGCAAAAATGCCGCTGCCAACATTATCATTTTTTGTTTATCCTTATATTTTCAATTATTTCTTCAAATTTCATGGCTCTCGAAGCCTTCAAGAATATTGTACAACCCGCATGAAGATTATCAAGAATGTAACGAGATGTTTCAATATTGTTATTGAAATGTTTTACCGAAAACCCCTGCTTTTCAAGTTCTTCACCGATATAATATGCCAAATCTCCGACAGTCAGAAAGGTTGCGTCAGAGGTATGGAGGTATGGAAGTATGGAAGTATGGCTGTTATCGTTAAGCAGCTTGCCTTTCATATCTTGCTTAGCTTCTTGGCTTCTTAGCTGCTTAGCTGCTTTTATAAACCGTTCGGCAATATACCTTCCGACTTCACGATGAAATTCAATCTCATTTTCGCCTAATTCGCCCATATTTCCCAAAACCGCAACAGGATTTTTGTAAAGTTCCAAAAAGGTTGAAACTGATGCTTTCATGGATTCGGGGTTTGCGTTATAGCTGTCGTTTATGATGTTGAAACCGTTTACGGTTTGGACTTCCCATCGTTTTTCAATCGGTTTGTATTTTGTAAGTCCCGATTTTATTTCTTCGTAAGTCATACCCGTTTTGTATCCGAGCTCTATTGCTGCAAGAGAATTTTCAATGTTGTAATCCCCTTCGACATTTAATTCATAAATTTTTCCTTTGTAAGAAAATTTTGAATATCCCGTTTTCTTTTCTATAATTTCAACTTCATTTATCGAATAAAATATTTTTTCTCCGTCAAAATTTGCAAATTTTCTGATTCTTTCATTGTCGTGTGCAACAAGTGCTTTTTTCAGGTATTTGGTAATTTCGCATTTTGCTTTTGCAATATTGTCAAGACTTCCCAAACGTCCTATGTGGGCGGAACCCGCATTTGTTATAACGGCATAGTCGGGTTCGGCATATTTTGTGATAAGTTCAATTTCGCCCAAACCGCGCATTCCCATTTCGACAATCAAAACCTCACAATCTTCCGGCATGGACAAAACTGTTTGGCAAAATCCGATTTCGTTGTTGTGGTTAGAAAAAGTTTTGTGAGTTTTGAATTTTTCCGACAAAACCGCATAAATCATTTCTTTTGTGGTGGTTTTGCCCGAACTTCCGGTTACACCGACAACAAGCGGGTTATATTTTTTTCTTGCAAAGTTTGCGATTTGAAGATATGCGCTCAGTGTGTCGGGAACTTTTAGCCATAAATCGGATGTATGGATGTATGGAAGGCTGGAGGTATGGCTATTATCAACTGATATAATATCATTTTTTTGCCATACATCTATAACTCCCCGTACATCTGATTTTGTATAAAAGCACCCCGCAGCACCTGCTTCAAGTGCTTTATCGCAAAAATCTTCACCGTCAAAACTTGCACCCTTCAAAGGCAGATACAAATCCCCTTTTTTTATTGTTCTCGTATCGGTGGAGATTTCAAAAGTTCCGTCTTTTTCGGTTTCAAATTTCGCACCTACAGCCTGTTCAATTTCTTTTAAAGTAAATTTCATACCTCTCCTCACAAGATAATTTTACTTCAAACACGATAATAAAAACGCAAAGTTAATAAATGTTAATAGTGCTTGACAAAGGAATTTTGTTATATCATAATTACAGACGTATTAGTATGCGGTAAATCGTTCAATAAACACCCCGTAGCCGAAATTTTACATTATGGAGTGTACGATACCCAAAAAGAAAGGAAAAGAAAATGTTCGCAATAGTTGAAACAGGCGGAAAACAATATCAGGTTGAAGAAGGAAGATACCTTGATGTTGAATTGTTGGACGGCGAAAAAGACGCTAAAGTCGTTTTTGACAAAGTTGTTATGATTGTTAACGGTAAAAAATCTAAAGTAGGACAACCTTACGTTGCGGGTGCTTCTGCTGAAGGCACTATCGTAAAACACGACAGAGCAAAAAAAGTTATCGTCTATAAACAAAGACCCAAAAAAGGTTACAGAAGAAAACAAGGTCACAGACAAGGCTTTACAAGAGTTATGATTTCTAAAATCAGAACTTCTGCTCAAAAGAAAGCTGAAACAACTGCAGAAGAAGCATAAGTGTTTGTGTGAGCGAAGCGAAAAGGTCATTTCGCTTTTCACATTTCACTTTTCACAAGTATAAAGGAGATAATAAAAATGGCACATAAGAAAGGTATGGGATCAACCCGTAACGGTCGCGACTCCGAAGCGAAGCGCTTGGGTGTGAAAAAATACGGCGGAGAAATGGTCAAAGCCGGAAATATTCTTGTTCGTCAAAGAGGAACTAAAATTCATCCGGGTAATAATGTAGGCATCGGTTCTGATGATACATTGTATGCTATAATTGACGGTCAAGTTAAATTCGAACCGCACAGACGTGATCGTAAACAAGTCAGCGTTTATGCTGTATAGTTCAATTTGATATTATGAGAGGAGATTCTCGGCAGAGAATCTCCTTTTGTGTGCTTTAATATTTAAGTTTACAAAAATATTTTACTTGCGTAT
>CADBNI010000029.1 GCA_902795965.1 uncultured bacterium | reverse complement strand
TCGCATTAAATGTGCCTACGGTTGATTGCTTAATAATTTGCAATTATTTCGCAATCAAACCTTCGCACTCTGCTCACAGGTCGCTCCACGTCGCGTTAGGCTTTGCCTACGCTCCTTTCCTCTCCCTCAAGGGGCGAGGAAGATAGTTAAATTTTTAAATTTGAGTAGATTATCCTTGGTAAAGTTTTTCCACAATATCATCTTCCCCTACGGAAATAAACTCATAAATCCTTGAGTCGTCATCGGCATAGGTTACGTTGATTTTGATATGTTTAAACGGGGCTTCGTTTTGATTAAATTCCGCCCATTCGACAAATGTCACCTGTTTGCCCTCTGAATACTCGCGAAGTTCGTCATAAATCGTTTTTATCCCTTCGTTTTCCAATCTGTACAAATCAAAGTGATAAATCGGAATTGAGCCTGTATGGTATTCGTTGAGGATTACAAAACTCGGACTTGTAACTTTTTCTTTCACATCAAGTGCTTTCGCAACCAATTTGACAAAAGCGGTTTTGCCCGCGCCGATTTCGCCGTAAAGATTGATAAAACAACCGTCCTTAATCAATTCGGCAAATCTTTTTGCCAAATTTTCGGTATCTTCCAATGTTTTGCAGATTTGTTTATATGTTTTCATAAATTCCGCCTCAGAATGGCAATTAATCGTATGCCATTACCTTATTTCTTCCCGATTCTTTTGCCTTATAAAGTGCCTTATCGGCATTTTGGATAAAGACTTTTTCGTATTCGGAAGAATTGTATTGAGCAACGCCCAAACTTATTGTAACACCAATATCTGATTTGTCGGGATAAATTTTTGAAATGTCGATTTTTTTATTCTCAACGGCTTTCCTCAAACGTTCCGCAACCAATTTTGCTTCTTCAATACTCGTATAAGGAAGAAGTATCAAAAATTCCTCACCGCCGTATCTTCCCGCAATATCGTAATCTCTGAGGCAGGTTTTTATTACTCTCGAAACCGTTTTCAAAACCAAATCGCCCGCAGCGTGTCCGTACGTATCGTTAACGGATTTGAAAAAATCTATATCGGTCATAATCGCACAAAGATTACGCTTCTGACGTTTTGCGCTCGAAACCTCCTGCTTGACGCGTTCTTCCAACTGCCTTCTGTTATAAAATCCCGTCAAAGCGTCAAGGGTAGCGTGTTTTAAAATTTCCGCATAAACATTTGCCCTGTTGATGGTGGTTGCGGTTTGAGAAGAAAGCTGTTCAAGGTATTCAATCTCTTTTTCGCTGAGAATGTTTTCGGTACTTTTTGTAACAATACAGCCCAAAAGTTTATTTTCGCTGATTAGCGGGAAAAGCCCGATTTTTTTGTCGGGTGTCAAAATGTATTCGGATTTGTTGTTCAGGCATTTTATAAGTTCAAAAATCTTTTCGTCTTTACAAGCCGAAGGCCAAACCAATTCACCGTTAATAAAAATATAAACAAGATGATCCGATACAAATTTGTCAATCATTTCACCGATAATCGGCACAATATAGTTGATTTCATATTGAGTTTCAATAATTTTTGCTATATTTTTCATTGAATCGTGAAAATCAATATTTTTCTGCATTCTTTCTGTCAAAATAATGTTTTGGATTTTCAGCGAAATACAAAAGCCCGCCAAATTAAGAAATTCAAGCAGTTTGTCAAACAAATGCTCGCTAAATTCAAGCATACCGATAACTTTTTTATTGTTATAGAGCGCATAATAAGATTTTGTCTTTGTTTTAACGTATTTTTCGGAAGAAAGTTTTTCAAAGACTTCATCAAGCTCTTTGGATTTCATATACATCCAGCTTTTTGAAAAATCTCTCAAAGATTCGGTTGTAGAATCGTAAACGTATATCGCCTCAAGCGGAAAAACTTCCTCAAGAACAGCTCTGATATCGTTTGCATCAGAGCTGTTATCAAGAAATGAAAAAATTTGTTTGAGATTATCTATCATGCTTCCAATTTCTGTAAAATATCATCCGAAATGTCAAAATTTGCATAGACATTTTGAACGTCATCATGTTCTTCAAGTCTGTCAAGAAGTTTTAATATCTGATCGGCAGTTTTTTCGTCCGTAACTTCTATTGTATTTTGCGGAATTCTTGTGAGTTCTGCGGATTCTGCTTTAAAACCTTCTTTTTCCAAACCTTCGACAACATTTTGGAAATTTTCGGGGGAAGTTACGACTTTGTATTGTCCTTCGTCCTCGGTTATATCTTCCGCATCAAGATTTATGGCTGATTCAAAGAGCTTTTCAAAATCCGTATCCTCAGAGAAGGTCAAAACCCCTTTTTGATCGAACATCCAACCGACACAACCTGTTGCGCCGAGGCTTCCGTTGAATTTTGTGAAATAGCTTCTTATATCGCCTGCGGTTCTGTTTCTGTTGTCCGTCATAGCTTCTACAACAACCGCAACACCGCCTGCCGCATAGCCTTCATAAATAAGTTCTTCATAATTGTCCGAAGCTCCCGCGCCCGCACCTTTTTCAATGGCACGTTTGATATTGTCGTTTGGAAGTCCTGCAGCTTTTGCCTTTTCTATTGCCGTACGCAATCTGAAGTTGCCTGCGGGATCCGCACCGCCGAGTCTTGCTGATACTATTAATTCTCTTGAATATTTTTGGAATACAACCGCGCGTTGTGAATCCACTTTTGCTTTTTTATGTTTAATGGTTGACCATTTTGAGTGTCCTGACATAATTTACCTCCATGAATATATTAGCATAAAAATTTTTAATATTGAAATTTAGTAATATTAGTGTTACTATCAGAGTGTAGCAGTTAGGGGGATCCGCCCCAAAGGCAGACTTTTATATAAAGTGTTGTTATATATCCCAAGTTTGCCCGTAAAAGGATAGAAAGTGAAAATTATGGAAAAGAATGAAGAAACTTTGAAAATTTTGAGACACTCGACTTCTCACGTAATGGCACAAGCCGTTCAAAAGTTGTTTCCGTCCGCAAAGTTGGCTATCGGTCCGGCTGTTGAAAACGGTTTTTATTACGATTTTGACCTGACTGACGGTCATGCCTTTACAGAAGATGATTTGGCAAAAATCGAAGAAGAAATGAAAAACATCGTTAAGCAAAATCTTTCGTTTGAAAAATTTGTTATTCCTGATGTTGATGCCCAAATAGCCGAATTTAAATCTCAAGGTGAAATCTACAAGGCAGAACTTTTGGAAGAACACAAAAACGACAATCCGACTTTGTACTTAACAAAAGACAAAGACGGAAATGTTTTGTTCAACGACCTTTGTGCAGGCCCTCACCTTCCAAATACATCATATATTAAGGCAAATGCCTTTAAACTTTTAAAAGTTGCAGGTGCATACTGGAGAGGAAATGCCAAAAACAAAATGCTCCAGCGTATTTATGCGACAGCGTTTTGGACTAAAGAAGATTTGGCTGATTATCTTCATTTTATTGAAGAAGCAGAAAAACGTGACCACAGAAAATTGGGTGCAAAACTCGATCTTTTCTCGACAAGAGATGAAATGGGCGGGGGACTTGTCCTTTGGCACCCAAATCTTGGTGTAGTAAGAGAACAAATCGAAAATTACTGGAGAGAAGAACACAGAAAACGCGGATATCAAATAGTATTTACTCCGCAAATCGCTAAATCGAAATTGTGGGAAATCTCAGGTCACATGGATCACTACAAAGAAAATATGTTCTTTGTACAAAAGGATGAAGATTCTGACGATCAGTATGTTGTAAAACCGATGAACTGTCCTTTCCATATCTTGATTTATCAGGCAAACAGATATTCTTATCGTTCTTTGCCTTTAAGAATGGCCGAATTGGGTACTGTTTATCGTAAAGAAAAATCAGGAGCTTTGTCCGGATTGACTCGTGTTCAGGGATTTACTCAAGATGATGCGCATATCTTCTGTACTCCGGAACAGTTGGTTGATGAAATCAACGGAGTTATCGACTTTGTTGCTGATACCATGAAAATCTTTAATATGGAATTTGAGGTTGAACTTTCAACCCGCCCCGAAAGTTTTGTCGGAGAAATCGAAAACTGGAATAAGGCGGAAGCAGGCCTGAAAGAAGCTATGGAACGCAGAGGTATGAAGTACGATATCAACGAAGGTGACGGTGCTTTTTACGGTCCGAAAATCGACTTCAAAATCAAAGATGCTATCGGAAGAACCTGGCAATGTGCTACTATTCAGCTTGATTTCAATCTTCCTGCAAGATTTGATATCAAATATCAGGATAAAGACGGTCAGCTCAAAACTCCTTTAATGCTTCACCGCGTAATCTTCGGTTCAATGGAAAGATTCCACGGTATTTTGATTGAGCATTATGCGGGTGCGTTTCCGACCTGGCTTGCACCGACTCAGGTTGCAATCATTCCGATTTCCAACGAAAAACATATCGACTTTGCGGAACAAGTTTACAAAAAAATGCGTGATGCAGGCTTGAGAGTTCATCTTGACGACCGCTCCGAAAGTATGAACTACAAAATCCGCGAAAGTTTGCAGGATAAGAAAATTCCTTATGTTTGCGTAATCGGCGACAAAGAAATTGAGGCAAATTCCGTTGCCGTTCGAGCAAGAGGTATCGGACAAGTCGGAACAATGTCCGTTGACGAATTTATAGAAAAAGTCGTTAACGAGGCAAAATCAAGAAGTTCCGAATCGTTTGCCAAAAAGTAGGGTAAGTTTGGTAAGTTCGATAAGTATAATAAGTACTTTAAAGAAAGCGATACTAAGTGTCGCTTTCTTTATTTTGGAAAGTTAATCCTGAAAATTAAACAATTTTACCGCATTAATTTCTAAAGCTGTGGCAATTTTGTTAACAGTTTTTAACGTAATGTTACATTTTCCTCGTTCAATTTCGCTCAATCTGTGTTCGGAAATATTAACCATTTCTTCAAGCTCTGCTTGGGTTAGACCCTTTTTTATGCGGTACATTTTAAATTTAAGTCCGAACTTTTTCAAAAAATCTTCATCTAACATATCAACATGTTAATAATATTATATTGATAAATAAATAATAATTTGTTATAATAAATATTATAATAAATTATAATACAGGAGATTAGCATGACAAAAAACGGTTTTACTTTAGCGGAAGTATTGATAACATTGGGTATCATAGGTGTTGTATCTGCCATGGCACTGCCGACACTTATTCAAAATTACAGAAACCATGTCGCAGAAACCCGTCTGAAAAAGTTTTATTCCACATTCAATCAGGCTATCCAAAGATCTGTTGTCGAAAACGGGGATTTTGAAAATTGGGATTATTTTATGGATAGTAGTAGTTTTGGTAAAAAAGATAAAAACGGTAATTATATTGATAATTCGGCTAAAATTGAAGAAAATTTTAACAAGTATCTTGCTAAATATATTAAAATTGTTAATAAAAAAAGATTTAAAGATGTTAATATAATAAATGACGATAAACTTGATTTTTTAGTCTATTATTTGCCAGATGGTAGTTCTTTTGCATATAATATGCACCAAAATAGAGAAATATTTTATTTTATATCTGATATTGAAAAGTGTATAAAATTAAGTTTAAATGAACAAAGTGGCTCTTGCAGATTTACGTTTGAATTTTATCCTATTAAAAACAATCGTAATTGGAAATATTTGTATAAAAAAGGCTTAGAACCATATTATTATGAATGGGACGGGAAAATAAGTTCTCTTTATGATGATGCAACTTATGGATGTAGTTCGTCAAACCCGCACTATTGTACCGGTTTAATTCACCAAAACGGTTGGAAAATTCCGAAAGATTATCCGAGAAAAATTCGATTTTAAAAAAGGAGGCTTTTAGCCTCCTTAGATTAATCCGATTGATTTGTGTTTTTCAACTATTGCGTTTGCGATTTCGTCGAGTTTTGCAAAATCTTCGGTTTTCGGCTTCCCCTTTACCTGCAAGGGTTCTGCGACGATATCCAATTTTAACGGAGCTAATAGTTGGGCTATCAAATCAAACAACTTTCCGCCCCACCCGTAAGAGCCTACCAATGCCGCAAATTTTGCTTTCGGTCTGAGAACAGATGCAAGATATGCAATATTTACCGCGGCGGGGTGAGGACCTGCAAGTACCATTGATGTTCCCAAAACTATTGTAGCAGCATCAACAAGACTCATTGCCAAATCACCCAAATCATCATCAATTATATCAAATTTGAATGTTTCGATACCTTGAGCGTTAAGTTTGTCCGCAATGTAGTCAATCATAGATTTTGTGCTTTCGTACATTGATACATACGGCAGCACGACAAGGTTTTTGGGTGTATCGGCAGTCCAGTCCGTATACAAATCCAATATAAATGACGGATCTTTATAAACAGGGCCGTGGCTCGGTAAAACGTATTCGATATTCATATCTTTAATCATTTGCGTATATTTTTTGCACATCATTCTAAACGGCATCATAATTTCCGCATAATAACGTTTTGCGCTGTGTTCAAGTTCTTTTGACGGTGTTGCAATAACGTTATCAAACGTGTAATGCGCACCCAAAAAGTCGCACGTACAAAGCATATTATCTTCTTTGATAAGCGTAAACATAGTGTCCGGCCAATGAACCCCCGGAGCAATTATAAATTGCAAAGTCTTATCGCCGAGTGATAATTCTTCGTTGTTTGAAATAACTTTAATTTTTTCGGGAGAAACATGAAGCATTGACTGAATATTTTCGGCAACTTTTGCGTTTGTAACAACGATTGCTTCGGGAAATTTTTCCAACAATGCGGGTATTGAACCCGAATGGTCTTGTTCCCCGTGGTTTTCGATTATGTAATCCACTTTTGCAATACCGTTTTCGTCAAAATTTTTAAGATATTCTTCGGTAAACGGGGGGTACATAGTGTCAATTATTGCCGTTTTTTCCGAACCCTTTACGAGATAAGAATTGTAGCTCGTCCCGTTTTCAAGCGGAATAAGTTCGTCAAACATTTTTCTATCTCTGTCGTTCAAACCGCAATAAAATACGTTATTCTTAATTTCTTGAAATTTCATTTTTTCTCCTTATAAAAAATAAGGGAACACGAAGTTCCCTATTAATAATTTTCAACTTTTCTAAAGAAATAAGCCTGCGGGTGATTGCATACGGGACACAATTCGGGAGCTTTTTCTCCGACGTGAATATGACCGCAGTTAGCGCATTCCCAAACAACAATTTCTTTTGAAACAAAAACGGTTTTGTTTTCAACGCTTTCAAGAAGTTTTTTGTATCTTTCTTCGTGCGCTTTTTCAATTTTTGCAACAAGTTCAAATAATGCAGCCAAATCGTCAAAACCTTCTTCTTTAGCTTCTTTGGCGAACTGCGGATACATTTCCGTCCATTCAAAATTTTCGCCCGCTGCCGCATCTTTGAGGTTTGTCAAAGTATCGGCGACTTTTCCGCCATGAAGTGCCTTGAACCAAATTTTAGCGTGTTCTTTTTCGTTGTTGGCAGTTTCTTCAAAGAGTTTGCTTATTTGAACATAACCTTCTTTTTTTGCTTGCGAAGCGTAATATGTGTATTTGTTACGCGCTTGCGATTCCCCTGCAAAAGCCGCAAGGAGGTTTTGCTCGGTTTTTGTTCCTTTTAAATCTTTCATGGATAACTCCTATTGTTGTTCAAACATATCCTTACCAACACCGCAAAGAGGGCAAGCGTAATCGTCTGCCAAATCTTCAAATTTTACACCGCCGTTTTCTTCGGGATCATAAACATAACCGCATACCGTGCAAACGTATTTTTCCATAATTTTCTCTCCTTTTTTAAGATAACACTTAATTTATTCTACGGGTTAACAAACTTTTGTCAATACTTAATATAAATATATATTAGGGCAATTTTTGGGTATGTTTTGTTTTATTGAATTTATGGAAAGTGTGAATGGTGTAAACAGTAATATTAATGCGCCGAAAAGTGACGTAAATGCGCATATGAAAAACACGCCTTTGAATGTAGGTGTTATCATTCCGCCCGATGACCATTTTAAGCCCGTTTTGTATTCGGACAGAGTTGCGACTGCAGAATTTTGCAATCTAAACCGCGATATTTATCAGTCAATGAAAAAAAGTAAAGATATAAGAGAGAAAAATACTCCGCTTTCCGTAAAGATTATATTTGGTATTGTCGCGGTTTGTGCATCAATCCCGTTAATCAAAAAGTTAATCCGTTGACGGATTTAACATAACAATTAATTTATGGTATTCTGTATTTTAGAGAGGGATATCATGAAAAAATTTTTTGTATTGTTGATTATTGTATTTGCGAATGCCGTTATGGCAGCGGATTTGAACGTATATAAAACAGATAACGGTCAAACCGTTGTTATTCAGGAAGTTAAAACAAATCCGATTGTAACGATTGACACCTGGATAAAAACGGGCTCAATAAATGAAAATGATGAAAATAACGGGGTTTCACACTTTTTGGAACATCTGTTTTTTAAAGGCTCAACAAATCATGCACCCGGAGAGTTTGACAAAATTCTCGAAACAAAAGGAGCTGTCACAAATGCAGCTACAAGCAAGGATTTTACGCATTATTACATAACTATTCCTTCAAAAGATTTTAATTTGGCATTGGAAATGCATGCGGATATGCTTCTTCACCCTCTTATTCCGCGCAAAGAGCTTGAAAAAGAGCGCAAAGTCGTTATCGAAGAAATTATGAAAGATGCAAATTCTCCGAATACGCTTGTATATGACAATTTGGTAAAATTGCTTTATACAAACCACCCATATAAACGAAAAGTAATAGGAACGGCAGATATCGTAAGTACAATTCACAGGGATAAAATTCTTGAGTATTACAACAAGTATTACAATCCATCAAATATGGTTACGATAATTGTCGGAGATGTAAATTCTCAAGATGCGTTTGATGCGGTTAAAAAATATTTTAATGCAGAATACAAAAAGCCGTTGAATAATGTTTATCCGAAAGAAAAAATTCTGACATCTCAAGTTAAAAATGTCGTTTACGGCGATACTCAAACAGGTTATATGCTAATCGGTTTTCGAGGGGTAAAAATTGACGGTGCGGATTCTTATGCGCTTGATATTTTATCTACCGTTTTGGGTGAAGGCAAATCCTCCGTATTTTATCAAAACATCAAAGAGAATAAAAGACTTGCAACGTCAATCGGAGCTGCGAATACAGGCTTTAAAGATGACGGGATATTTTATATTTCGGCAACATTTGAACCCGAAAAGGCTGAAAAACTTCAACAATGTATTTTTGACGAGATAAAAGAATTTCAAAAGAACGGTGTAACTTCCGAACAGTTACGGCTTGCAAAAAATATTATTGAGCGAAACACTTATTACGAGCGCGAATCAATTACAAATATTGCGGGTGAAATCGGATATACTTTCGTTACGACTGACGGAATAAAATTTTATGAGGATTATCTTGATAATATAAAACGTGTTACGGCAAATGATGTAAAACGTGTTGCAAATAAATATCTCGGACAGGATAAGAGTGCGGTTTCAATACTTTTGCCCGAAAGCGCAAAAGAGGTAAAAGTTTCCGCAAAAACTCAAACAACCTCGCAGGCAAAATTGATTGGTGCGGTCAAAAATACGCAAAAATACGAACTCTCAAACGGCGCAACATTGCTTTTGACACCGAATGAAGCTAATGATATAGTTGCTATAAGTATTTTTTCAAACGGTGGTCAGTTTACCGAAAAAACACCCGGAACTGCAAATCTCACCGCATCTGTTCTGTTGAAAGGTACAAAGAACTATTCAGCGGTTGAATTTGCGAAATATCTCGAAGATAATGGGATAAAAATTGCGCCTTCAGTAAAACCCGACAGCTTTACAATAACAGTTTTGACAACAAAAAACGAATACTCAAAGACTTTGGATATCTTGGACGAAATAATAAACCGAGCAGCTTTGGACGAAACGGAAATCGGCAAGGTTAAAACCGATAAACTTGCGGCAATAAAGAAAAGCAAAGATATTCCTTTGAATATTGCGCTTGATAATTTTAAAACGCTGATTTTTGAAGGTTCTCCGTATTCGGTTTCAAATTCGGTTTTGGAAAAATCGTTGCCGAAAATTACTCAAAAAGATGTGAAAGAATATTATGACAAAGCGTTTTATCCGAAAAATGTTGTTATTTCGATAAACGGAAATGTCGATAAGGACGAAACAATCTCCGAGTTTACAAAGATTTTTGATGGTAAATTGGGGGAAAAGTTTGAATTTGCAAAATATTCAATCCCTTCATTGACGGCGGCAAAGCGTTCTCAAACAAGCGTGAAGGATTTAAAAACCGATTGGATATTTATGGGCTGGCAAACCTCAGGGGTTACGAATGCAAAAGATTATGCAGCGCTTCAGGTTATAGATTCAATTTTGGGTACGGGCATGAGTTCGCGACTTTTCAAAAATCTCAGAGATAAGGACGGACTTGCCTATCAGTTGGGTTCGCAGTATTCGCCGAATGTTTTGAAGGGTATGTTTATCGTTTATATCGGTACAAATCCCGAAAATTTGAATTATGCGCAAAAGAGAATGAAAGAGGAAGTTTTCAGATTTAAAAATGAATTTGTCGGCTCAAAAGAATTGCAGGAGGCAAAAGACAAACTCTTGGGACAATATATTATCGGACAGGAAACAAATTTGGATAAAGCAACTACTATCGGTTGGTTTGAGGCTTCGGGCAGGGGGTACGGATTTGACGAAAATTACGTAAAACTGATAAATTCCGTAACCGAATCCGATATTATCGAGGTTGCAAACAAATATTTTACCGATAATTATATTGTTTCAATCGTAAAACCGCAGTAAAAAAGAAGCCTATTAAGGCTTCTTTTTTTTATGCAATTAAAATTTTTAGCCGAATATTTCTGCAAGTCTGCTTGCAGTTTCTTCTACGGCTTTTCCTTTTAAGGTGTTTGTGTATGCCTGTTCTGCCTGTTTAGCTGCTATTTTGTCCATGTCGGTCGCAATTTCTCTTGCGCATAACAATTTCAAATTATCTCCGCTTGCCAATGCAAGAGTGTTGCTAAGTCCACCGCCTTTGTTCTGAGGTTCGGGATAATTTACTCTGTATACGGAAGTTTCGTCTGCTCCGATTTCTTTTACGTGGAATCCGATTGTTCTGTAATTACTTTCTTTGGGTGAAAACGGCATCATAGTGCCGACATTATTATCTAAAACTTCATAAGATTTTAAGCCGGCTTCATCTTCTACAATAACACGTTTACCGTCATAAAGAACTTTACTTTTCAATTTGTTTATCGGTTCGCCTATATCTTGCATAAAATATTTTTCGGCAATCATAGGATCGCTGTATGAATGAAATTTTTCGGCAAGTTTTTTAGCTCCGTCACTGCTAATTTTGAGAGCCATTCCAAAAGATTGAGAGTTGTTGTTTTGATTAATTGGTGTAATATTCATTTGTTTTATCCTTTCTAAAATTTTCTGTCGATATCCAATGCAATTTCACGTGCGGAAAGAAGTTGAAGCTCAATTCCTTTTTTCTGCTCTATTTCACCGCCTATTCTGTTCATGTGATTTTGCGGTGTTTTGTATTGTACATTGTAAACCGTATCAATACCGTTAATTTTTACCGGATATTGTATCATTGTTTTTCGTGAATAAGGCATATATTCCGGTCTATAAGGTAATACGCTATAAACATGTCCGTTAAATACATCATGTACCAAAACTTTGCCGTCACGCAAAATGACGTCACTTTTTGTATCTTTTAGTGCTTCTGCCATTTTTGTAGCAACTTCCTGCGTCAAACCCGCTATTTTACCCTGCTGTGCTTGGATAAAACCGCCGAATGACTGTCCGTAGCCGTTAATTTTTAAATCCATATTTACTCCTTTTATAATATTGTGATTAAAGTATGAACATATAAATTTTTGTCAGTATCTTAATAAATTTTTACATTTTAGCTTGCACAAGTCCGGGTTCAATATCAGAACCTGTCACCACTTTTCTGAATGCAAATTGCGCTTTCGGTAATGCATAAGCAAGCAAAAAACTGCTGAGTACAACATTTGTAAGTATATTTGCGGTCTTTGAAATTTTGGATTTTTTGACAAATTTTTCAAAATCAGCGGAATTTTTTGAATTTTTGATAAAGTTATCAATATTGTTTCTAAAATTTCCGAGAGCTTGTACGTCAACAAATTCGCGCGGGTCACGTATTCCGTTTTGCAACGTCTTTATTTTGCCGAATTTATTTGCGTATTTTATAAAGAACGTATCTTTGTTGGCGGGATTGTCAATAAATTTAAACAAATCTTCGGGAGCGGATGTTTTTGGAAGTTTGAGCGTGTTATTTTTAACCTCTTTCAAAAACTCTTTATCCGCGAGCATAACGGGGTCTAATGTTACACCCGTCATCTTATTGAGAAATTTTTCTATTTGTTTTGGCATAACAAAATTCAAAAACATCATGCCTGTCATTTTGAAAGCCAAATCAAGTGATTCGTTTTTGTTTCTTGCTGTCGTAACACGTCCGACAGCATATCCTCCGTCCGTTACCGCCATTTTGTCCTGCGCGGAAAAGTTTGCGGCTTTTGATATCCAATTCCCCGTAAATGACGGATTTTGCGTCTTATTTTCTTTTAACTCGGCAATCTTTTTGGCGGAAGATTTAAAAACAAGTTTGGGTAAAATAAATCCCATAAACAAAATAGGTATTGATGTTGAAAGTAAAAATTTTCCTGCCAAAAGTTTTTCAAACAATTTTTTGTTCGTTTTTACTTTTTGCAAATCTTTAACCGCTTCCGGAGCTATATTTTTAAATTTTTGAATATTAATATCAATTCCCTGATATTTGTCGTTTTGAAACAGTTTTAGATTTACATCGGGATTAAGTCCCTTTTTCTTAATAAAAAAGTTGCATAATTTGCCTATTAAAGGTATCCCGCCAAGCCAAACCGCAGAAGTAGCGTATTCGTCCAAAAATCTTTCTCTTGCCGCAAGGTACGCAACTTTTTTTGATTCCTTTTTGTTTTGTTCATAAGTCATTGCGATTTTTACGGGAACTTCAATCCCGCAATCGCGGACTATTAAGGGGTATACACTGTTATTATTGCCTATTGCCGATAAAATATTTGATACATTCATAAAATTTACTCCACTCAAAAAAAAAATAGTCTTAACAATCACCTTGAAAGACTATTTATAGAGTTGAATAAGTTTGCACCACAACCTTACAGTCTTTCAAGGACTATATGGTGGTTATGATGTAATTTTGAAAGGATTTTTGTAATCATTATGTTTTTTATAATATATAATAAATATTATTTTGCAAGCAAATTATTTCAAAGAATTTACAAAACTTTTGATTTCTTCGATTTTTTCTTTGGAAATGTTGTTGAAAGATATTATTTTATCTTTTGAAGTTTCACCTTTGACGAGTGTAATATAAGTTTTTGGCACTTTAAACGTGTCGGACAAAAATTTTATCAAAAATTTGTTTGCCTTTCCGTCAACGGGCGGGGCGGTAATTTTTATTTTAATTTCGTCGCCGTTTTTTATAAATTCGTTTTTTGATGCGTTCGGAGAAATTCTAAATCCCAGTATAATACCGTTTTCTGCCTCTTTTATCATAATTTCCTCATTTAATACTTGCAAAATTTGAATAAAATCTGTATTATGATTATATCATGAGTGAAAAATCGCTTTTTGAAGATATAAAAAATGAGCTTGTTGCCCAAAAAAGACCCGAAAACGAAATTGCGGAAATTGAGAAGGCATACCTTTTTGCAAAACGTTTGCACGAAGGACAGTATCGAATTTCCGAAGAACCTTATATTATTCACCCTGTTGAAGTTGCAAAAATTCTTTTGGGGTTGAAGGTGGATTCGCATACGCTTGAAGCTGCTTTTTTACACGATATTCTTGAAGATACGGATACAAAACCCGAAGAAATTGAAGAACGTTTCGGAAAAGATGTTTTGACTCTGGTTCAGGGGGTTACAAAATTAGGAAAATTACAGTTTAAATCAAACGAAGAACGTCAAGCGGAAAATTTCAGACGTCTTTTTATTGCAATGGCAAGCGATACGAGAATAATATTTCTAAAACTTGCCGACAGATTGCATAATATGCGAACTCTTAACTTTATGGCGGCAAACAAACAACAAAAAATTGCCCGCGAAACCCTTGATATCTTTGCTCCGCTCGCAAATCGTTTAGGTATCGGGAGGATTAAGGCGGAACTTGAAGATTTGTCGCTTCGTTATCTCGAACCCGATAAATATTTTGAAATCGCTCAGCTTGTTGCGCAGACAAAGGCTGAAAGAGAAGATACAGTAAAACTTCTTATTGACAAAATTTCGCAAGATGTTAAAAAGAGCGGTATAAATGCTCAAATTACGGGGCGCGCAAAGCATTATTACAGTATTTACAGTAAAATGAAACGCTTAAATATCGCATTTCATGACCTTTATGATATTACCGCCGTACGTGTTATCGTTGATACCGAAAAAGAATGCTATGAGGTTTTGGGGCTTATTCACTCGCAATTTAAACCGATTCCCGGCAGATTTAAAGATTATATCGCAATGCCGAAAGGTAATATGTATCAGTCTTTGCACACTTCGGTTATAGGTCCTCGTTCAAAACCTTTGGAAGTACAAATTCGTACCTGGGAAATGCACGAAGTTGCAGAATACGGTGTTGCCGCACACTGGAGATACAAAGAAAAAGGCTCTCAAAAAGCTGATGCAACTTCAGACAGACAGTTTTCCTGGATGCGAAAATTAGTCGAATACAACAAAGAAATGCCTTCTGCGGAAGACTATGTAAATTCTGTTAAATTGGATTTGTTTTCCGATCAGGTTTTTGCGTTCACTCCTAACGGTGATGTTTTTGACTTGCCCGTAAATGCTACTCCCGTTGATTTTGCGTACAGAATTCACTCCGAAGTAGGTAACAAAACGGTCGGAGCTTTGGTAAACGGGAGAATTGCGCAGTTGGATACAAAACTCCATAACGGAGATATTGTTGAAATTTTGACCTCAAAGACTCCCGCTCCGCGCCTCGATTGGCTTAATTTTGTTGTAACAAAACAGGCGGCATCAAAGATTAAACAATGGTTTAAGAAAAATAACCGCGAAGAACATATTGAAGTCGGCAGGGCAAATCTTGAACACGAACTGACCAAAGCTGTTTTTGACGAACATTTTAAATCGGGCGAGTTTGATACTGTTGCAAAGCAGATGAATTATCTTTCGGCAGATGATTTGTTTGCAGCTCTCGGTTACGGAGAAACGACCGTCAACAAGATTATAAACAAATTAAAGAAACCGGAACCCGTAAAACCGCATGAGTTTCATGGAATATCAAAACGCAAAGGCGAAAAGGATATTATCGGGCTTGAAGGTTTGATGTATTCTATTGCAAAATGCTGTTCGCCTATCCCGGGAGAACCTATTGTCGGTGTTGTTACGCGCGCAAAGGGGGTTACGGTACACCGTGTCGACTGCCAAACTTTGGATCATATAGAACCCGAAAGGTTAATGGATATTAAATGGTCGGGTGACAATGCCAACAAAACTTACAGTACGACTATTCGTGTCGAAACTTCCGAAAAAATGGGCTTGTTAAAAGATGTTATAGCAGCAGTTTCCGATAACAATACAAATATTAATTATGCAAACGTAAAATCCAAAAGCGGTAAATTAGGTATTATTGAACTCGGTATTGAACTTGATAACATAGAAACTCTGAAAAAAGTTATTTTAAGTATTCAGGCAATCCCTGATGTTTACAGCGTAAAACGTATTCAAACTTCTTACACTCCGCAAAAAGCTCCCCGCAAAAATAACGGGAAAAATAAAACTCAAAAACGTAAATGATACTATTTGCACTTGACAAATGATAGCAAATATGCTATCATAATAGTATGACAAAACGTGATAAGTTAATTCAAAAAATCATATCGGGTAAATCCGATATTACACCCGCTGAAGCGTGTAAAATACTTGATTATTACGGATATGTCGCATCAGGTCCTTCGGGAGGAAGTTCTCATCTGACATTCAGAAAACTTAACAGACCGTCAATTACAATAGTGCTTACGCAAAATCCTTTAAAACCTTATATGGTTTTAAAACTTCAAAATATGATACAAATTGAGGAGGCTTAAAATGAAAAATTTGGAATATTATTTGAATTTACCTTACAGTTACATTATTGAATGGAGTGATGTCGATAATTGTTATCTTGGAAGTATTGTTGAATTGGAAAGAAATATGACCTGTGCCGACACTCGTCAGGAATGTATGAAAAATCTTGATGATGCTTTAAAAGCCTACCTTGAAACAAGTCTTGCAAATAATATGCATATCCCCGAACCTATCAGTATTAAAGATTATAAAGGTAACATAACATATAGGACTACTAATATTAAACATTATAATCTTGCCAAAAAAGCAAAGATAGACGGTATAAGCATAAATTCGCTTATCGATAGCGCAGTTGATGCAAAATTAAAAGAAAATGCTTAAAACAACATAACAAAATTTTAACTTATTTGCCTCAATACAAATAATTTTTTAAAATTAGAATATGATTAAAATTTTGTTTGTGTCGGAGAATGTTAATTATATAAAAAAATTTGACGGGATTTTGAATAAAAATCCTTATGATTATTCACATGTTTCGGATATAGGTTTGGTAAACGATATTATTTCCGCAGATATGCCCGATATAATTTTGGTTGATTCTAATGTCCCTGATTTAAAACTTTTGTACAAAACGATTAAAACTCTTTGTGAATCAACAGGTGTTATCTTTTATATCGAATCCTCTGCGGTTGATAAAGAACTGATTAAATATGCAAATGCCTTTATTACCTCGGATATGTCGGAGGACTTAATTATATCGACAATAAACATAAATTTAAGAATGAAAAATGCGCTTGAAATGCTTTCAAATTCCAACAAAGATTTGGCGGACAGTCTTTATCGGCAAAATGTTTTATATGAAACAAGTTCAAAATTTGCGGGTACTCTGGATAAAAACAAATTAATTCAATATATGATTGAAGGTATGGACAGAGCGTTGAGTTTTTCCTTAAATTGTACATTGTCGTTGTGTACCGAGGATAAACCCGTTTTGATTATAAATTCTCTTTATGAGCTTTCGGACGAACTTATTTCCGCAATAAAGTTAAGAACAATTTTGAACTACAATTCTGCATTTGAAGGGAAAAAAGTACCTTTTGAAATTAATATTGATACCTTAAAGGTAATAAAACACATAAAATATCCGGCAAGCAGGTTTACTTTTACGCTTTTTCAGTATGACAATATGCTTGCTCCGATTAGTTTGGGAGATAACTGTTTCGGGTTTGTGGAAATATTTAAGGAAAACCCGTTCACCGCAGATGATGCGACTTGTTTTCAAACAATAGCACAACAGGTTGCGCTTCCCTTAAAGAGTGCAACTCTTTATCAGGAAATAATTGAAGCTAATGCAAAATTAGCAAAACTTGAACGATTAAAATCCGAATTTATTTCAATCGTTTCACATGAACTCAGAACCCCTTTGACTTCAATTAAAAATTCGCTTGATATTTTGATGAGCGGAAGATGCGGAGAAATTACGCAATCCGCGGATAATTTTTTGTCAATGGCCATGCGAAATGTCAAAAGGCTTTCGGGTATTATTAACGACCTGCTTGATTTGTCTAAGATTGAAGCGGGCAAGATGGAATTTAAATTTGCCCCCACAAATATAAATTCCGTAATAGGTTATGTAAAATCAGCACTGTCGGAAGTTGCTAAGTCAAAAGGTTTGGAACTTTTGACATGTGAGGCGGATAATATTCCCGATATAAATGCTGATGCGCAAAGGCTTGAACAGGTTTTGACAAATCTTGTTTCAAACGCGATAAAATTCACTCCCGAAGGTGGAACGATAAAAATTTCATCAGATATTGTGAATGCCGAAAATATTAAGATTAACGAATATTTCAGAGATGAAATAAAGGATTTGTCGGGTGATTATGTAAGGGTTTGCGTTGCAGATGAAGGTATAGGTATTGCCTCTGATGATTTGGTTCACGCATTTGATAAATTCGCTCAGATAGAAAATTCCCTGTCACGAAAAGCGGGCGGAACGGGACTCGGTTTGCCGATTGCAAAACAGCTTTTGCAGGCGCATAAAGGCGCAATTTGGTGTGACAGTGAGTTGAATAAAGGTTCAAAATTCTATTTTATTATTCCGCTGGAACGTATTTCAGTTCCCTCGTAACGTCAGGCTTTGTATAAGGTTTTACAAAATTAACGTTACTCATTATGAAATTTGTTGCCTCAATATCTTTACCCGCTTTTTCTGCATCTTTTACCGCTTGCGGTAATTTGGCAAGGTTTAATTCCGCTTGTGATTTCGGAATATTAGTTTTTAAAAACGGGAATAAGTCTATGGGAATATCTTTTTGGGTTTTTATGCTATCCAATACATCACAAATTTTTCTTAAAAATCGAACATTCTCGGGTCTGATTTCAGGGTTTAAGAATATTCCCATTGCATCAAGGAAGTTATGTTGCCTTTTAAATGTTACGGGATACATTCCGTTTAGTGTTCGTTTTCCGATCGGTATTATCATATCAGTTGAAGCATCAATTAATTCACCTGATTTTGTGTCATCTGTTATTGTTTTTTGTGAATATTCGATAGGATAACGTTTTTCAAGTTCAGCAATTCTGTTTTCTACATATTGTGAATATTTCTCATTTGAATCGAAACGCATTTGGCTTGCTTCTCTGTAAACGATATTTTGGATAGCTTCATCTCTTTCCAAAATTGCCTGCGGATTAAAGCCTGCAATCTTTGAAAGAAAATATTTACTTGTTTGAGTATCGGTACTGTTAAGAATTTCGCGGGTAAATTTCAGTATTGCAGGATTTTCTTTAGAGGCTTTTATTAATTTTGGAAGCAGTACTCCTAAAATGCTTTTGCCGTCTTTGGCTCTGTTTTCTACCATTCTTATGTTTGTCGGGAGAAGTTCGAGTTTGTTCGATATTTCTGCAGTATCGGATATTAATGCTCTGTCAATGGGTTTCATTGATTTTATTTGTTCTCTGAATTCTCTTAAAACCGGTATTCTTTCCGCTAATGCATCAAGTGTCGCATCAATTTGGGCGGGTGTTCTTGTATCTTTGGCTCTTGTTTGTACACCTATTGTTTCCCAACCGTCTTGATTAAAGCGAAATACGGGTTCTTCTTTCTTTAACATATTTAATACTGAATTAGCTGTTTCACTTGATTTATTTCCAAAAATTTTACCTATCATATCATTCCTTCCTTGTACGATTCAAAATACGTAAAGATAAATTTTTGCTTTATAAAGGTACAATTTAACAAATATTAACAAAATGGAAGTATCCGAATAACATGCTATAATATCATTGGTCATTCTGAGGCTGAAAAATCATATGAGATCCTTCGCTTTGCTCAGGATGACGTAAGCCGAAGAATCTCATAAAAGGTATTTTATGAAAAAAATTTTGATAGTTGATGATGAACAAGATATAGTGGAAAGTTTAAAATTTGTACTTGAGGCTGCGGGATTTTCCTGCTATTGCGCTTATAACGGTGAGGACGGTTTGAAATTGGCAAAAGAACTTGTTCCCGATTTGATGATTTTGGACGTTATGATGCCGAAAATTAACGGGTATAAAATCAGCCGTTTGTTAAAGTATGATGCTAAATATAAAAATATTCCGATTTTAATGGTTACGGCACGTTCTCAGGAGGAAGACAAACTTATCGGAGAAGAAACGGGTGCTGATGAATATATTACAAAACCTTTTGAACTTGACGAAGTTGTTAAAAAAGTTGAACAATATTTGAATAATTAAATTATGGAAACATTCGTAACTAACAAAACTCTTGAAAAACTTAAATATGACCTTGTCAGAGCAGGACTTGTCGCCTACGAAACAATCGAGCAGGCACAGGAAATTGCTAATGCCGAAAATATTAATATCGGACAGGTGTTGATTAATTCAGGTACGCTTTCGGAAGAAACAATTCTCAAATTTTTGGAGGCAAAACTGCATATTCCGTACGTCAATCTTGATGATTATACGATTGATGAAAAATGTCTCAAATATATCAGCGCGAATGATGCGAAAAAATATAAAATTATTCCGCTTTTCAAAATTGAAGATACATTGACGGTTGCCATGGCTGATCCTTTGGATTTGTTTGCGATTGATAAGGTTATCGAAACTGCCGAATGCTCCATTGAACCCGTTGTTTCATCAGAAACAAGTATTTTGAAAAAAATATCCGAACTTTATAAATCCGAAATCAGTGTCGGTGAAATTTATACAAATTCGGGTTTGGGATTTGATTGGCGTGATGAATTGCACAGTGAAGATTTGTCCGACAATCATATACAAAAAATTATTCGCTCGATTTTGAAACAGGCAATTTTGGAAGGTGTTCATGAAGTTACTTTCCAAAGAGAAGATGATGGGTTTGCCGTAAATTTCAAAAAGAACGGTGAAATTCAAAATAAAGGAAATATCCCGTCTGTTTTGACTTCATCATTTGTTGCAAAACTCAAAACTCTTGCCGAATTAGACGTAAATGTGAGTGAAGTTCCCCAGCTTGGAAAATTGAATTTCAAAGTTGACGATATTAATGTTGTCGCAAGCATTTCAACATTTCCGACCATTATGGGTGAAAGAATTTTCCTAAAAATTTATAAACCTCCAAAAGCATTGAACAAAATTATAAAATCGGAAACAAATTTAAATCTTATTAAATCAGCTTTGCAAAACCCGGGGATAATTATCGTTTGCGGATCGCCTTTGAGTGGCAAAACACACATAATTTATTCGCTTTTACTTGAGGCTGCAGAACATAACAAAAATATTATGACGCTGGAAAGTATTGCAAAATATAATCTTTCTAAGGTGCATCAATGCGAACTTAATGAAAATGTCGGATTTAATATGGACAAGGCATCAAGGTTTATTGAATTTCAGTCGCCTGATATAATTTATCTTGAAGGGATTAAGACGAAGGATTCTTTTGATTATTTTTCGAGTCTTGTTTTTGATGATAAAACGATTATTATGGAGTTTTTGGCGAATAATATGGAAGATTTGCGCTACAAACTTTCATTTTCGGATTTTGAAACCCTAAAATCCATAATAAGTTGTATGATATTTATTCATTCGCCCGAAAGCGTGGAAGTATTCAGCAAAGAAACCGTTCAGAAGTATTTGGCTTAAAATAACTTAAAATAATAACATTTTTTATTAAAAAAAATACTTTATAAATTTAAGGTTAGGTTGTTATGTTTAAATCTGTCTATAAATATTTTACGTTATTAAGTAAATCATATGCATATACAAAACTTATGCAAAAAACGGGACTCACTCCTGTTGAATTAGATTTGTATAAACAAGTTTATAAGTATTCTTCAAAAGCTATTGAGACAAAAGCAAGTATATTTTTATATAATTTTTTGCCCGCAAAATATGCTAAATTTATTTAAAAATATAAAACACAAGATTTAATAAGAAATCTGCTATTAAAAGATATATTGTGGAGCGGATTGCCGCCTGCGTGGTTGAAATACCGACTTCCTTTGCACCGCCTTTGGTTCTGTAACCTTGCGTTGCACAAACCAAAGCTATTAATCCGCCAAATATTGAGGCTTTCAAAAGACTTATGTAAATATCTCTTGTCGCAATCCAAAGCCATGCCGAATGCAGATATCTTGCGGGGTGCAATCCTATTGTGGCATGAGAAACAACCATTCCGCCGGCAATTCCGATAAATTCTGCGATTAAAACAACCATGGGAACGGTTAATGCACCCGCCAAAATTCTTGGTGTAAAATAATATCCTACGGGGTCGACTTTCAGTGTTTTTATTGCATCAACCTGACTTGTAACCTGCATGTTTGCGATTTCCGCAGAAATAGCCGTTCCGGCGCGCGCTCCTATTGCAAGTGCCGCAAACCCCGGAGCGATTTCTCTAATCATAACGATAGCGATTGTCCCGCCGATATACGCTTCCGCACCGCTCATAAGGAACTGTTTGGAAACCTGAATTGTGATTACCGCAGCCGCAATAAAAGCGATTATGAGCGAAATCGGTAAAGAATCGTAACTGATTGCCGCCGCCTGTGCTATAACCGCAGAAAATCTAACCCTAAACAGGTATTTTATGCTTGATATTAAATTTTGAACGCATAAACCCAAAAATTCAATCATAAATGAATAATAGCATAAAAATATTAAAAGAAATACTTAATATCAACATCAAAAAATTTTGATAATTTGTAAAGTGTCTTGATATTTATCGGGAATTTACCGTTTTCAATGTTTGAGAGGTGATCTCTTGATATTTTCACTTCAAAAGCCAATTCTTCCTGAGTAAGCTCTCTTTCAAGCCTCAAATCGCGCAATCTTCTGCCTAATTCGTTTTGTATCTTTTTAAGCCCCATTTTTATATTTTAAAATGTATTTGTTATTTTTCAGTCGAATAATTTCTACAAAAATCATGTAAAATCATGTTACAATTAGGTTTTAGCGTATTGAAATTTTTAAAAAATATGATTAACATGAGTGTATAAGGAAGGAGTTATTATGGCATTAAATAAAAGAGCCTTTACTTTAGCTGAAGTTCTTATTACTCTTGGCATAATAGGTGTTGTTGCAGCGGTTACCATGCCGACTGTGATTACTAATTATCAAAAGCATGTTACGGTTAGCCGTTTAAAAAGTACTTATGCTTTACTTTCTCAGGCTTTAAATTTAGCAATAAAAGATTATGATGAAATTTTTGTTGATTCTCAATATTATGGTTGCGAAAATGCTGTGCAGGTAAGTGAAAAGTATTTTGAACCATACCTAAAAGTTCTGAAAAAATGTAATTGTTCAACTGTTGGTGAATGTGAATTTGACAGAGGTACTATGGATGGAAATCCGCCACAACCTGCTTACGAACTTGTTTATTATAGTGAAAGGGCGCAAAGATTGTTTCTTGCGAACGGCTCGGAGGTCCTTGTTTCAAGACCTCCCGGAGATCCGGGTATAATAGTTTTAATAATTGATATAAACGGAAACAATAAACCAAACGTCTATGGTAAAGATGTTTTCAGATTTAAAGTCGAACCAAGCGGGCAAATTAAAGCGTTTACCGAGCCTGAAGAAAGAGATAGTATTATAATGAATTGTAAAAGCATCGGAACTGCTTGTTCTGCTTTAATATTAACGGACGGTTGGAAAATCAGTAAAGACTATCCTTGGTAATTATTTGCTTGCAAATTTTTGTTTGTTGGTTAGTTCGTTCAGGCTTGAGGCGGTCAGGTATTTTTTTGCCTCATTAACGGGGATTGCAAAGCCTATTCCGATATTTGAAATATTGTTATCGGGGTTGTAAATTGACTGAGAAATTCCTATAACTTCACCCTGTGAATTTACAAGCGGTCCGCCCGAACACCCGGGGTTTATTGCCGCGTCTGTTTGTATTCTGCCTTTTGTGTAGTCAATTCTTGACACAATCCCTGAGGTTAATGTTCCCGAAAATCCAAACGGATTGCCGATTGCAAGAATTTTCTGCCCTACTTTAACCTGCTCTGAATCTCCGAATACAACGGTTTTTAAATTTTGTTTCGGATTGATTTTTAATATAGCAAGGTCTTTATTTTTGCCTAATTTGTCTTTCAAAATTGTAGCCTTATAAATTTTACCGCCCGAAGTTGTTACGTCAATATCTTTTGCGCCCTCAATTACGTGCGAACCCGTAAGGATTATTCCGTCCGACCTGACAACACAACCCGTTCCCGCAGAAAATCCGTCATCAAGATTTGCGTCAATCGACACGATTGCGGGACTGACTTTTTCATAAATATTTATATTAAGCATTTCGTCCGCACTGAAATTTTGTGCGAATACGGGCATGGCAAAAATTGTATAAATAAAGATTGCAATAAATTTTTTTCTCATATTATCCCTCACAACCCAATGTTTTCACATTTTTTTCCGTAATGCATTATGCCGAAAAATTTTTTCGGATTAGTTATTGTAATTATTACAATTTTAATGTATAATCTACTCAAGAATTTATGTGAAAGGAAAATTATTATGAGCAGAATTGAAACATTTAGACAACATTTGACAGAAAAAAGAGCAGTAAAAGTTATTGCGGGTATCGACAATTTTGATATCGAAAATATCAAAAAAGTTGTTACATCAGCAGAACAAGGCGGAGCATCCGCTGTTGATATCTGTGCAAAACCCGAAATCGTTTCCGAAATCAGAGAAATGACGGATATGCCGATTTTTGTATCATCAATCGTTCCGTCAGAATTGGTTAAAGCGGTTGAATTAGGCGCAGATGCAATCGAATTGGGTAACTTTGACGTTCTTTACAAAAAAGGTATGTCATTCTCAGCAGAAAGCGTTTTGTCTTTGGTTAGCGAAACATTGAGCTTGTTGGGTGACACTAAAGTATTTTTCAGCGTAACAATTCCCGGAACTCTTTCAATTAATGAACAAATCGAATTGGGCAGAAAATTGGAAACTATGGGTATTGATTTGATTCAAACAGAAGGTCATTATTCTTCAAGCAGCGTATCGGAAGGTGTTAAAGGCTTGATGGAAAGAGCTGAATTGACTATTTCCAATACGATTGAACTTTCAAGAAACATTGATTTGCCGATTATGACAGCAACAGCAATCAATCCGACAACTGCACCGTTTGCGTTTGCGGCAGGTGCATCAGCTATCGGCTGCGGTTCTTGCATCAACAAAATGGATTCAACTTTGTCAATGATGGCAACAGTAAAAAGTCTTGTTGAAATCGCATCAAGAAACGCTTTGAAAGTTGTTGAATTGGTTTAGTAAATTAATTATATAAAAAGCTCCTCATTTTGAGGAGCTTTTTTGTTGACGAATACCGAAAAATATGTTAAAATCCTTTTGTAAAAAGGAGAGAGTAAATGGTTTTGTGGCAGGTTTTTGCTATTGCGGGGTTGATTTTTATTATTCTTGAAATGCTCGTCCCCTCAATGTTTTTCTTAAATCTTGCGGTAGCGGGATTTATTACGGCTGTATTTGCATTGTTTATTGAAAATTGGATTAATTTGACGGTAATTTTTGTCGTTTTATCAATACTTTCAATTCTGTTTTTACGTCCTATTTTGGTTAAAAACAAAAATGACAAGGAAAAAGAAACCGGTATGGAGGGTAAATATATCGGTAAAATTGTTAAAGTGAAAGAACCTGTCGGTAAATTTTCGGGAGCTATTTCAATTTATGACGAACGTTGGGAAGCACGCGCCGAGGTTGATGAACCTATTCCCGCAGGAGAAGAAGTACGTATTGTGAAATATGACAGTTTGGTATTAACCGTAGAAAGGATATAATTATGTCAATTTTATTACTGATTTTATTTGTTGCTCTTTTGATTTATGTTTTCAAAGGCATTATCATTGTTCAACAGCAACAGGAAGTTATCATTGAAAGAATGGGACGTTACGAAAAAACTTTGCGTGCAGGTCCTAATTTTATTTTTCCGATATTGGAAGCTCCCAGAGGAATTTTGAAAAAAGTTTCACAAAAAGGTCTTGACGGAAGAAGTTATTATTATCTCAAAGCTGTTGACCGAATTGATTTGAGAGAACAAATGTATGATTTTCCCCGCCAAAACGTAATTACAAAGGATAACGTTTCAATCACGATTAACGCATTGATTTATTTCCAAATTGTTGACGCCAAAAGTGCGGTTTATGAAATTGAAAACCTGCCTGATGCTATTGAAAAATTGACTCAGACAACTTTAAGAAACCTGGTAGGTCAAATGGATTTGCAAGAAACTTTGACTTCCCGCGGAAAAATTAATGATGAACTCAGAACAACGCTTGACGAGGCAACCAACAAATGGGGTGTCAAGGTTAATCGTGTTGAAATTCAGGATATTTTCCCGCCCGCTGATATTCAAGCATCAATGGATAAATTGATGAAAGCTGACAGAGATAAGCAGGCTCGTATTACGGAAGCCGAAGGTCTTAAAGAAGCTGCAATTAAAAATGCGGAAGGTGAAAGAGAAGCCGCAATCAGAACCGCTGAAGGTGCAAAGCAGGCGGAAATTTTGAGAGCGGAAGGTGTTGCGCAGGCTCGTATTATTGAAGCTGATGCCGAAAAAGAAGCCATTCAAAGAATTATTGATGCTTTGGCAGACAAAGGCCAGCCCGACAAATATCTTATCGCAATGAAATATCTTGAAACCTTGACTGCAATTACAGACGGCAAAGACAACAAAGTCGTTTATATGCCTTATGAGGCTACGGGTATTTTGTCTTCCGTTGACGGTATCAAACAAATGTTTGATAAAAAATAAAAATAAAATAAAATATTGTAATTAAGGCACTAAGTTTATATTCGGCTTAGTGCCTTATTACGTTAGTAACTTAATTTAATAAAATTTAAAAAATATTTAATATTTTTCATGTTTTTGTTAAACTTATGTTAAGTCCATACAGAAAGAAGGAAGAAATGATAAAAACACGATTGAAAGACCATAATTGCGGAGAATTAAATCTAAGCAATTTGAATGAAGAAGTTACACTATCGGGCTGGGCATCAACTATTCGTGACCTCGGCGGAATTTTGTTTATTGAATTGCGTGACAGAAGCGGATTTTTCCAGTTGGTGGCAAACCCTCAAATCAATCCCGAAGTCCATAAAGTTTTTGAAAAAGTCAGATCCGAATATGTTATTACGGTAAAAGGAAAAGTTTCAAAACGTCCCGAAGAAACTTACAACGAAAAATATCCGACGGGACAGGTTGAAATGTATCCCGAATTTGTCGAAATCTTGTCAGAGGCAAAAACTTTACCTTTTGTCCTTGATGATGAAAACGTATCGGAAGATGTTCGCTTGAAATACAGATACCTTGATATAAGACGTGAAAGTATGCTTCATAATTTGACTTTACGTCATAAAATTTGTCAGGCGGCACGCAATTATTTGAATAATCAGGACTTTTTGGAAGTTGAAACTCCGATTTTGATTAAAACAACTCCCGAAGGTGCGAGAGATTACCTTGTTCCTTCTCGTGTTCAGGAAGGGAAGTTCTATGCACTTCCTCAATCTCCTCAAATTTTTAAACAACTGTTGATGGTCGGCGGTATCGAAAAATATTACCAAATCGCAAAATGTTTCAGAGATGAAGATTTGCGTGCGGACAGACAGCCCGAGTTTACGCAGATTGACCTTGAAATGTCGTTTGTGGAACAACAGGATGTAATAAAAACCGTAGAAGGTTTGATTGTAGATACATTCAAAGCTGCGGGTGTTGAGGTTAAACCTCCGTTTATTCAAATGCCTTGGCAGGAGGCTATGGACAGATACGGTTCCGACAAACCCGATACGAGATTTGGCTTGGAACTCTTTGATATCGGAGATATTATTCTTCAATCGGAATTTCAAATTGTTAAAAATACGCTTGAAAACGGTGGTATAGTTCGCGGTATAAGAATCCCCGGCGGTGCTAAATTCTCAAGAAAAGATATTGATGATATTACGAAATTGGCTGTTTCATTCGGTGCGAAAGCTCTTGCGAATATTATTTATAATGAGGACGGAACGGCAAAATCTCCCGTACTCAAGTTTGTGACCGAAGAACAGGCAAAAGCTATTCAAGATCGCGCACAGGCTCAAAGTGGCGATATAATCTTCTTTGTTGCAGATAAGCCGAAATTGGTTTATGACATTATGGGCAGATTGAGATTGTATTTCGGTAAAAGATTGGATTTGATTGACGAAAGCAAACACAATCTTCTTTGGGTTGTTGATTTCCCGATGTTTGAATGGTCTGATGAAGAAGGCAGATTTATGGCAATGCACCACCCGTTCACATCACCTTGTATTGAGGATTTGGACAAATTAAAATCGGGTGATTTGGGTAACGTAAAATCAATCGCTTATGATATCGTTTATAACGGAACAGAGTTGGGCGGAGGATCTGTCAGAATTCATTCATCGGAAGTTCAGTCGGCAATCTTTAAGGCTCTTGGCTTAACTCAGGAAGAAGCCGAAGAAAAATTCGGATTTATGGTAAATGCCCTGCAATACGGAACTCCGCCTCATGCAGGACTTGCAATCGGTTTGGACAGACTTGTTGCTCTGTTGTGCAGAACGGAAAGTATCAGAGATGTAATAGCATTCCCGAAAAATTCAGGTGCTAAAGATCTTATGAGTGATGCTCCGGGTGAAGCCTCATTACAGCAGTTGAGAGAACTTCATTTAAAGAGTACGGCACATACAAAATAACATTTTTAGAAGGCGGAAAATTTTCCGCCTTTTTTGAACATTGATACAGGGTAAAAGATACTCTAATCCAAGAAACATCGACACAACAGTTAATACTTCGATTTCGGTCGATTGTTCCGAGGAAAGGAGGTCAATTATGGAAAATATCAATCTAACATTAATTATTGTTTGCTTGATTTTATACATAATAAAAGTAACACCTACCCGATAAGATAGGTGCTACTTCGATTTCTCAGAGTATCGGCACTTACTCAAGGTGCCACCCTGTGTTTTTATTATAAACTATTTACCATAATTTTTCAAGTCCTATAATATAAAAGAAGATGCAAATATTTACAGAATTAAATAAAAATCCCAATTTATCGCTTGCGCTCGGTTTTTTTGACGGAGTTCATTCGGGACATCAGGCGGTTATAAAAAGTGCCGTTGATTATGCAAAACAAAACGGTACAAAGTCGGCTGTTATTACGTTTAGGGATCATCCTTGTTGTTATTTTTGGGGTGTTTGTCCTAAGTATATTTTGACTCGCGAAATGCGTGAGGAAAAAATTGCAGAGTTTGGAGTTGATTATCTTTATGAGTTGGATTTTGAAGAAATTTCGGGGTTGACGGCTGAGGATTATTTGAAAGATTGTTTGGTAAAGAATTTCACTCCGGTTGCCATATCTACGGGTTGGAATCACAATTTCGGGTACAAAAAATCGGGAAATCCGAAGTTTTTGAAAGATAATGCGAAAAAGTTCGGCTATGAATATTTTGAACTGCCTCCCAAAAAATATGAATCGGAAATAATCAGCAGTACTGCAATTCGCAAATTTTTGTCGGAAGGTAAGATTGAAAAAGCGAACAGTATGCTTGGTTATAAATTTTTTGTACGCGGAGAGGTTGTCAAGGGTAATCAAATCGGCAGGACGATAGGTTTTAGGACTGCAAATCTTGAATATCCGTCTGAGTTGATAAATTTACCTTACGGAGTGTATGCCGCAGAAGTTCAGACCGCAGACAAGGTAACTAAGCAAGAAACTACTGATAATAGCCATACCTCTATGCCTCCATGCCTCTATACCTATTATAAAGCCGTTGCAAATTACGGTGTTCGACCTACGGTCAGCGGAAGCAAAGCAATATTAGAGGTCCATATTCTTGATTTTGATGAAGATATATACGGAGAAACGATTGAGGTTAGTTTTGAAAAAATGCTCCGTCCCGAACGCAGATTCAATTCCCTTGACGAATTAAAAGAGCAGATAAAATCGGATATTATGGGCGTTTATTAATATTGAGGTCGTATCCTAAAATCTCTAATACTTGTAATGCTTCTTTAAGTGTAATGCTTTCACGGATAAGTTTTCCCGAAAGGCTGTTGATTGTATATTTCTTCCCTGTTTTTTCGGTCATTAATTCGGCTAATCGTTTGAATGTGACGGCTTCGCGTGCCATGCAATATTTAATATCGTTTCTTATATCCATAATTTAATTATATTGTACTTGACAAATTTTCTAAAACAGGTTATAATATTCTTAACACGTCATGAATTTAATTGAATTATTAAGAATTATGTAAATCAGAAAGGAAAATTCTATGAATAAAAGAGCTTTTACTCTTGCGGAAGTTTTGATAACCATAGGAATAATCGGTGTAGTTGCGGCAATGACGATACCTGTACTTGTGCAGAACTATAAGAAAAGTGTTGTTGAAACTCGATTGGCAAAATTTTATTCGGTAATAAATCAAGCAATCAAGATGTCTGAAATTGATAATTCTGAAACTGAATATTGGGATGCTTTGACATTGAGAAAATCAGAGGAGTGGTATAAAAAATATCTCGCCAAATATTTAAAACCTCTGAAAGTTGAATATAACGAATTACATAATGTTAATGTAGTTGATATATATTTTGCAGATGGCAGTTTGTTGAGTATTTCGGCATATGGGTGGAATTTTTGTCCGGTAGCAGCCAACTGGTCAAAAGAAAGCAAATTGGCAGGTCGAGAATATTTTCCATTTATGTTCCGTGTAGAGGAAGGTGCAGTTATGCCTTATGAATATGGCGGACAGGAATATGAAACGGTTGAAGAGTTTTTAAACGACAGTTATTTCGGTTGCAGAGCAGATACATCAAATCCTGCACATTGTACCAAATTAATACAAATGAACGGTTGGAAAATTCCAAAAGATTACCCGTTCAAATTCTGAATTTACCTCGACTTAAATTCTTTGATGAAATTTTCGATTAATTCTGTTAATTTGCTCTGCGTAATTTCGGAGAGTTTTAAGTCAAATTGTTTGTTTTCGGGACTGTCAAGCCCTTCGTGTTCAATCGAAACTATAACTTTTGCAAAGCCCGGATAAATAATTTTTAATGAACTGTCTGATTTTTTGTTGCGCAAATTGAAAACACACAGGTTTTCGACCGTATACTGTTCGATTTTTGTATTAAACAACTTGCCGTCATAACTTTCCTGCAAAGCATAGAATACGGGAATAATGACCTTTTCTAATTTTTTCTTAAACATTTGGCGGAATATTTTGTAATTTTTATCACCGTTATCAAGCCATTCTTCTGCTATATCTTCCGTTTTATCTTCCGCAATAACGTATTCCGCATTGGTTGCAATGGCTTGCGCAACAGCTTTCAGACCCGAATGCTCAAATTCATTAAATGATTTGCCCGAAATATCAGTAATTCCCGCACAAATTTCAAGCGAAGTCTGTTCGCTTATCTTATTTATTACTGCTATTGCACCGTTCATGTTCGTTTCGGGCAAAAACAGATAAAAATTGTTTCCGCGCCCAAGAGTTATTATGTCACGGCATCGCAACAAAGTTTTTAAGAGTTCCGTAAATTTTTCCGCAGAAAATTCTATTTTTGAATTATTTGAGGGTGAAAGCACCACAAAACTTCCCTCTGTAACCAAATCTTCATCTATAGCATTTTCTATTACCTGTTTTGCGTAATTGTAACTGTAAATTCCCGTTAATTCATCAATAACTTTTAACTGTTCCAAAATCTTTTCGTTTCGGTAAAGTTTTAGCTTTGTGGAATTGTGCTTTGCGTTATTGATAATTCTAATTACAAGTTCAAAATCTTCTGCCGTAGAAAGTACAAAATCGTCAATTCCGTTATCCGAAGCCGAAAGTATTAAATCGGAATTGAGCGAATTTGCCATAAGCATAATGCTGAAACATTTGTTTTTGCCGATTTTTTTTATAAGATTAGTAGTTGTCTTAATCGTATTTTCATGGACAAGCACTATATTTGGAGTAAAAATTTCAACCTCATTTATCGCCTCTTTATAAGAAGATATTTTAACAATATCGCTTTTTCGCAAAAAAACGAGTTTTTTGCTTAAAGCATGTGCAAATTCATTATCGTTTGATATTATGAGTATATTCATAAACTACACCTGCAAATGTTTCTTGATACATAAGAAACTTCCGCCTGCACCGAACATAATTGCCATTGCAAACATAACCGCAATTACGAGATTTTGTGCATACAAAGGTGTCGGTACCATAAAGAATTGGTGCATGTGATTAAGCCCGTTTTGAACAACATTTAAAGGTAATACCGCAATCAATGCACCCGTAAATCCGTAAAATGCCCCCTGCATAATTAACGGAAATCTTATGTACCAGTTGGAAACACCCATAAGGCGCATAATCTCGATTTCATCTTTCCTTGATTGAATTACAAGCTGAATAGTGTTGTTAATAATCGTAATTGTCAAAATCGCCATAACAATCACGACAAATACCGTTATGATATTTACAATATGATTTAATGCTTCGATTTTTTTTGCCAAATCTTGCGCATAGCTTACATCTTCAACGGATTTAAGTTGTTTAACGTCTTTGAATACCGATTCAATGTTTTCGGGTTTGTCAACTTTGACATGAAGTGTGTCCGGCAAAGGATTGTCAATGTCCGGCAAGTCCATTTCTCGTTTCAGGTTTACCCATGATGTGTTTTTAGGTATAACGGTAACATTTTCAACGTGTTCAAATTCTTTTACCCTGTTTTTTACGATATTTGCATCAGTATTATCTTTTAAATATACGGATAACTCTAATACATTACCCAATTCGTGAGCAAATGAAGATATTGATATTGCGGATCTGAAAAATGAACCGAAAATCATCAATATTGCCGCCATCGTTGTTATGATTACAAGGTTTACAATCCCCGTTCTGTGAATGTCATGGATTGTTTCTTTTGTAAGTCTGTATAAAATTCTAAGCTCACACAACCAATCTTTAGGTATGTGTTTTTTTACTTTTTTCTTAATTTTTGCTTTAGGATTAGTCATAAGTACCTGCTTGTATATCTCTTACAATTTCGCCTTTGTCAAGCGTAATAACTCTTTTTCTGAAATAATCAACCATTGCGTTATCGTGTGTTGAAACAATTACCGTAATTCCGCGCTGGTTAATTTGATCCAAAATTTGCATAATTTCCATTGAATTTTTCGGATCAAGGTTTCCTGTCGGTTCGTCCGCAATCAAAAGCGGAGGCCCGTTTACGATTGCACGAGCGATACCGACTCTTTGTTGTTCACCGCCAGAAAGTTCAGAGGGAAATGCATTCATTTTGTTATATAAGCCTACGATTTTTAATGCTCCCGAAACTCTTGCGTTAATTTCTTTTGTACTTATTCCGAGAGTTCTGATTACGTAGGCAACGTTATCAAAAACACTTTGATTTTGGAGTAATTTGTAATCTTGAAAAACAATTCCCATGCATCTTCTCAAGTTCGGAACTTTGTCGCTCGGGAGGTTTGCAACATTTATGCCTCCGATTGTAACCGTTCCGCTTGTAGGGCGTTCTTCGTTATAGAGAAGTTTCATCAGGGTTGATTTTCCCGCTCCCGATGCTCCTACTATAAATACAAATTCTCCCGATAGTATATCAAGATTAACATTTTTTAGTGCATAGTTATCGTTTTTGTATTTTTTTGTAACCGATCTGAATTGAATCATGTTTAATTCCTTATTAGACGATATTTATCAATATATTTTTTTATTGTAATTTCAAGTTTTTCCGCACTCAACCCGTAATAGTCAAGCAGATTGTCCCATCTTCCGCTTTGTCCGAATGTATCGTTTAAGCCAATTCTGTGGACGGGAACGGGATAATATTCCGCTAAAAGTTCACATACGGCACTTCCCAAACCTCCGATAATCGAATGATTTTCAACCGTAATAACGAAATTTGTTTTTTTGACGCTTTCGATAATTGTTGCAACATCAAGCGGTTTTACGACCGGAAGGCTTATTATTTGTATGGAATAACCCTTTTGTTTCAGGTTTTCGCATGCTTCAATGACTTCGGCAAGAGTTTCTCCGTTAGAAATTACGGTAACTTCCGAACCTTCTTCCAATACATTGGCTTTGCAAAAATCAAATTCGTAATTTTCGTCAAAGATATCGCAAACGTTGGTACGCGGAATTCTTATGTACATAGGCCCGTAATTTTCTGCCGCAAATTTTATTGTCTGTTCGCATTCCCTGCAATCAGACGGTACAATAACCGTCATGTTCGGGATTGAACGCATAAGAGATACGTCTTCTAATGCCTGATGGGTCGCACCGTCTTCGCCTACGGTAATTCCTCCGTGCGTACCTACAATTTTTACGTTAAATTCGGGATAGCATACGGAATTTCTAATTTGGTCATACGTTCTTCCGGTTGCAAACATTGCAAATGTTGCCGCAAACGGAATTTTGCCCGCAGAGGCAAGTCCTGCCGCAGTTGATATCATGTCTTGTTCTGCAATTCCGCAGTTGAAAAATCTGTCGGGAAACTCTTTTGCAAAAATTTGAGTTTGTGTAGAACAGGACAAATCCGCGTCCAAAACTACTATATTCGGGTTTTTTCTGCCCAATTCGGCAAGGGTTTTTCCGAATGCCGATCTTATTGATTTTCTTTCATTCTTATTTATTATCATTAATAATCCCCTAACTTAATTATAGCATAAACAAAATATAGGCAAAATTTGTAACAAAACGGATTGTTTGTTAAGTTTTATTAAAATTTTTAGAGATTTTGGCAATTTTTTATCTTTACGGATATTTAAACAGTAGAATAAAATTAAGACTCTATTTTATCGAAAGGAAGAAATTAGATGATTCAAGCTCCAAATGCAATCAATCCTTACTTACAACAGATTCCCGTAATGCCTCAGGCATTACCTGCCCCAAATTATAACGCAGTAAAGATTGATGTTCACAACCCCTCGGTGAGCGCACCCGGTGTCGGACAGGTCGCAATGAATGTTCCGCAGTACGCTCCTCAGTATGCCCCGGTAACAAATCCTTATTACAGCTATCCGCAAGCTCAGTTGTATGAATATCCGCAGGCACAAGCCCAACCTTATTACATGCCTCAACAAACGGTATGTCCTCCTTGCCCGGTTTGCATGCCTCAGGAACAACCGGTTGCGGCAATACCTCCTCAGCAAGTAATTCAACAGCAAAATATAAATGCTCCGGCTCCCGCGGTTACTCAACCCGCAGAACCGAAAGCTCAAGCGGAAGCTCCGAAGGTAGAGGTTGTACCTCCCGAACCCATGACTCCGCAGGTTGATTTAAATTCCTTTATTGCAAAATTGACAAATCCCGATTTTGAAGTTCAGGCAAATGCAATGGAAGAAATTGCAAATATGGTAAAAGATGAACCTCAAAAAGCAACCGAATTGCTTGACGAAAAAATCGTAAATGCTTTAAATAATATAATTAATGCCGACTCAAGCAAACTTGAAGGTCCTACGCCCGAACAGATTGCGGCAAGACAAAAAATGATGAAAGGTGAACAACTTTCTGATGCCGAAAAACAGTTGGCAGGCAAAATAACTCCTATGGAACAGGCAGAACGCAACAAGAGTTATGCAATGTTCACATCTGCAATAATGCAGAAATTGTACGGTGAAGAAGTCGCAAAATTGACGGGTGCAACAGTACCTTTGACAGAACTCCCCGGAGCGGCTCAAATTGTTGAACAGTTGAAAAATAACCCGAATCCGATGGTTAGAACTTCAGCAATCGAAGCTCTCAGCTACATTCAACAACCCGCGTACAAACAAGACTTGAACACAGTGTTCTCAATCGCAAAGAACGATCAGGACAAAAATGTTCAGGAAGCGGCAACGGCAGCACTCGCTAAATTGGAACAACTTGAACCTGCCAAAGCAGCATAATCTACACATAATTTCTTTCTTTAACTACATAGAGACTCCCGCAAGGGAGTCTTTTATTATGTATCAGGCGTAAATTCAAATAACTCTTGAGAATTGCATCTTAATACATTACAAATCCTGTTTAAAGTATCAAAATCAACACCTTTAGTTTTATTATGATAAATATTGTTGAGCGCATTCTGGCTTATACCTGTCAACCTCGAAAGCTCTGATACTCGCATTCTCTGCTCGCCCAAAATTATTGATAATCTGTTCTTAATCATAAACTTATTTTATCAATTTTAATTTAAAGGGTTGAATAATATAACTATACATGTTATAATTACATGTAAACATGTTTTATTCTGTAATGTATATTAACAAAGGAGGTATTTATGAACAAAGATAATAAGAGAGTGAGTGAAGTTAGTGAGGTGAGTGGAGTGAGTAAAGAATTTACAAAAAATCATCCCTCGCCCCAACGGGGAGAGGGAGCATTTGTAGGCGGAGCCGTACAAATGCGGGTGAGGGGTTCAATATTACCCTTAAAGAACTTCTCACCTTTCACATTTCACTTCTCACAACAGACATTCCGTCATGCTGAACGTCGGATTGACCTCCGCGATTCAGCATCTCAAGACGAGATTCTGAAACAAGTTCAGAATGACGTGAAAGACGGAAAGTCTGCCAAGAAATCCGCCTTTACCCTCGCTGAAGTCCTCATTACCCTTGGCATTATCGGAGTTGTCGCGGCGATAACCATGCCTGTTATGATTACAAATTATCAAAAACATAAAACCGTAACACAATTAAAAAAGTTTTATTCAATATTAAATCAGGCAATGAAATTGTCGGAAGCAGAAAACGGAGAGTATGTAAATTGGCAGGCTATTGATGATATCGGTATTTCTAATTATTATAGAATTTATTGGAAACCTTATTTAAAATCTGCAAAATTATGTACTTCTCCGAGTGATTGCGGTTATACCTCAATCAAGCCATTTTATGATCTTAACGGGAATGTTCACGGCCACGATATAACAGGAAGCGGAAGTAGAATTACTATGATATTGGGGGACGGGACTTTACTCCAAATCATGGCAAAACCGGGTAATGCCGGCGGATATATGACAGTTGATTTGAATGGAGCTAAACAACCAAATAAACTGGGAAGAGATGTGTTTTTCTTTATAAGAACGGCTAACGGACAAATTGTCCCGTATGGCTATCCAAACGGGGAATGCAACGGTAGCGGAGTATATTGCGCAGCAAAAATAATGCATGACGGTTGGAAAATCAGCAAGGATTATCCCTGGTAAATTATTTCATCTTCAAATACGCTTCGACAAAGCCGTCCAAATCTCCGTCCATGACCGAATCGACATTTCCGACTTCAAAGTTTGTGCGGTGATCTTTAACCATTTTATACGGATGAAAAACGTAAGAACGTATCTGTGAACCGAAATTAATATCAACGTTTTCGCCTTTCAACTCAGCCAATTTCTTTTCGTGTTCGGCTTGGCGGATTGCAAGAAGTTTTGATGCCAAAATCTGCATTGCGTTTTCTTTGTTTTGAAGTTGAGAGCGTTCCTGCTGACATTTTACGACAATACCTGTGGGTTTGTGCAAAATCCTTACCGCGGTTTCGACTTTGTTAACGTTTTGACCGCCCGCACCTCCCGAACGCATTGTGTCAATCTCAAGTTCTTCGGGCGGGATTGTAATCGTTTTTTCAAAATCCTCTATAATCGGTGAAACTTCGACCGAGGCAAAACTTGTCTGTCGTTTGCCGTTAGCATTAAAAGGAGAAATCCTTACAAGTCTGTGAACTCCCTTTTCCGCTTTTGAATATCCGTACGCATATTTTCCCGTAATTTTAATTGTTGCGGATTTTATTCCCGCTTCATCGCCGTCCAATTTGTCTAAAAGTTCGACTTTCCAATTCCTGCTTTCGCACCAGCGTGAGTACATTCTAAGGAGCAAACTTGCCCAATCCTGAGCGTCCGTTCCGCCCGCGCCTGCATTTATTGTTAAAATCGCATCGGCATCATCATATTCACCGTTAAGCATTTGTTTAATCTCAAATTTATCAAGTGCTTTGGACATCTCGTTCAAAGCCTGACCGCATTCCGCTATCAATTCTTCGTCAGCAATTTCAAAAGCGGTTTCGCAATCATCAAGTACTCCCTGCCATTTTGTGACAAATTCAAGGTTATCTTTTATGTCACGCACTTTTGAACCTAATTCGGATGCTTTTTTTTGATCAGCCCAAACTTCGGGGGTTTGAAGCTGACCTTCCAAATTTTCAATTTCTTTTTGAAGGGTGTTTGTATCAAATGTATTTATCTTTTCAAATCGTGTTTTCAGAGTGTTATAAAGTTGTTTTGTTTCAATATCCATAATAAAATTTTACCTGAAAAATATATTCTTGCAATTTGGTTTTAAACTGTTATAATGGGTGCGAAGATATGTATACATCAGAGGCTTTATCAAAATTATATAAGGGCAGAGAGGCATTTTCGCGGCAACTTTTGCTATTTTCGGTTTGCGGAATTGTGGGGCTTTTTAATGCTTATGTAACGATTATGGGTGCAGAAAATGTCAATTTGCTTGAAAAATGCGCTTACGGTATTTTGTGGATTTTGTTTGCTTTTTTCTTTACGGGTTACGAAACTCTGTTTTTGCACGAAAGAGAACTGCCTGAGGCTGATATGCGCTCGTTCAAACTGCCGTTGAACAAGTTATTGTTTTTAATATTTTTGGCGGGTGTTCCGTTGTTTTTTACGGCATTTTTTACTAAGTATGCGGGATTGGCATTTGTTGTTGAAATGCTTTTGACAGTTCCTTTGACAACCTTGCAGGCGGGATTTTCGTACAATTTTAATAATGATGACGCATATTCCCTCATAAAACATTTGAATTTTAAAAATTATATTTTGCTTATTTTGAAACGTTTATGGGTAATAATTTGTTCTTATGTTATTGTTTTTACGCTGATATTTTTAATATTTTTTATTGCAGGTGTGGTTGTAGCTGTAATGTATCGCGGTGATGCGGGTGAAATCGGATTTACGATTTCTACCAATCAACACTTAATTACCAAACTTTCGCAATTTATAACGGGAATATTGCTCGTTTATTTTCTTACGATAGCAACACTCGTATGGGATTATGAGCTTGTTAAAAACTTAGAAGATGATATTGATAATTAATGCCTGTCCCGTAAATTATTCCACAATTTTGTACTTATAATCGGGATTTTGCATAAGTGTGTTTTCGATTTCTTCAAAAGTCATAAGCCCTTGAGTTGCACCGAATTTTGAAACGACACCCGAAGAATTTACAGAGGCATACATAAGAGCTTTGCCGATATCTATGCGGTTTTTTGCCAAAGCTCCGCAGAAAGTCGAGGCAAAGGCATCACCCGCTCCGAGAGTTGACACAACAGGCCCGTCAAATACGGGGCATATGTAATAATTATGACCGTCGTAAGCATAAGCTCCGTTACCGCCGTCTGTTATTACGATTACCTGATAATCGCGGACTTTGAGCTTTTTAAACATAGCTTTTAAATCGGGGTGGATTGGTTCTTCCGAGAACTTTTCTTTGCTTGTGTCGGGTCTGACCTGAATTCCCGTTGCCATAGATGCTTCTTCTTTGTTAAGAACTACTATGTGGGCATTTTCAAGGATTTTTTTCATGTAGTTAAATCCTTTTTTTATGCTTGATGTTCCTGCGTTGAAACAAACGGTCACATCATTTTCTTTTGCAAAAGTTACCAAATCGTCAAGCACCTTTGTACTTTCACCGTTAAGCGGAGCTATATATAGGAGTTGTGCTTGTTTTATAGCTTCAAAATTTATATCTGATTTTTTGATTTTTGCGTTAGCACCGCGGTGAGCAAGCACTGTTCTGTCACCTTGAAAACTTACTAAGATAATTGAAAAACCTGTGCTTATTTTTTTGTCGCAGATGATATTTGAAAGGTCAACTTTAGAGCCTTTAAATGATTTTAGAATACCTGCAGAATAAATATCGTCACCGATTTTAAAGATTGCGCTTGTTTTATACCCGAGGTTTGCAAAGTTGCATGCGGTATTAATTCCTCCGCCTCCCACGCGCGAATCAAAGTCGGTCATTTCGACTTTAGCTCCGTAAGGGTAGCTCATAAACTCTGATTTTTTATTTTTTGTAGAAACCGATACGATATTTGCGTCTTCGCATTCTACAAAAACGTCCATCGTAGCACTTCCAATCGTTACAACATCAAACATAATTCCTGCTCCTTTTTTTGATATTGTAGCATAAAAATATTACCAAGGATAGTCTTTACTGATTTTCCAACCGTCATATTGTATAAGTTTTGCACAAAATGTTTTTGCTATCGAGGTTTCACTACACCCGTATCTTGGGTGTGTTTTTAAATGTTCTCTTGTTCCGTCCCATGTGAGTGTGTATGGTTCAACCGAACATTTTTTCGACTTAGAGTTGTTTTTCTCAAAATCAAATGAAAATTTATTTTTACCCAATTGTGCATCAGTAATTTTTGATGCGTAAATATAGAAAGATATATCTATACCACCACTGTAATGAATTGTCATGGCGGAACCATCTGCAAATTTTATCAGGTACCTTTGGATAGCATTTTTGTTGCCATGTTCATCATATGTAACTATATCGCTAAGCGATACATCATGATACTTTAAATAATTTGCCAAATATTTGTTAAAAAACGCCAAACCGACATAATTTCCATCGCCTGTGGGCATATCCCAGTTTTCGCAACTGCCGTTTTCAACTTCCGACATTTTTATTGCCTGATTAATGTTTGTATAGAATTTTTTTAGCCTGCTTATAACAACCTGTTGCTGATAATGTTTTATGAGTGACGGCATTGTAATTGCAGCAACAACACCTATTATTCCCAATGTTATCAAAACTTCCGCTAAGGTAAAACCATTTTTACTCATATTTTTCTCCTTAATATTCATACTATATTTTTATTGCAATTCATCAATATAGCATATTAACATAAATATTAATATCATGTACTTATTATTTTGTCAATAACATTGAATTTAGCTAAAATAAAATGCATGAACATACATGAAGAAATTAAAATATTATTGGTTAAAGAGTGTAAATCAATGGCAAGAGTCCTAAGAGAATTGCGTGAAAAAGGTATAAAAATGCCATTATCAAACAACATTTCATCAAAATTTCGCAATGGCACAATAAGATTTAGCGAAGTATTCAACATACTTGACCATTTAGGTTATAAGATTACAATTACAAAAAAATAGTTGACTAATTTATTAAAAAACAAAAAGCGGTCTTTATAAATTAAAACCGCTTTTTACTTAATATATCAGTGCTTTAATGCGCTAATACCTTAATTATTGAACGTTTGCTTTTTCTTCGTCGGTAACACCTTTGATTGTAAGGTTTACTCTGCCTTTGTCATCAATTTTGATTACCTTAACGATTACTTCCTGACCGATTGTGAGGTGAGGTTCGATTGCATCAATTCTTTCGTTGCAAACCTGTGAAATATGAACCATGCCGTCTTTACCCGGAGCAAGTTCTACAAACGCACCGATAGGAATAATTCTTACGACTTTTCCTTTCAAAACCATTCCTGCTTCGGGTTTGAAGGTGAGTTCTCTAATCATGCGTTTTGCAATTTCAGCACCTTCCTGATCGTTGGAAGTGATTGTTACAACACCGTTATCCTGAATGTCGATTTCCGCACCCGATGCATCAATGATTGAACGAATTTGTTTTCCGCCTGGTCCGATTACCGTTCCGATATCGTCAACGGGAATTGTCATTGTCGAAATGCTCGGTGCAAACGGTGACAAATGATCTGCAGGAGCGGTAATTACTTCTCTCATTTTGCCCAAGATGTGCAATCTGCCTTCTTTAGCCTGAGCCAAAGCTCTGCGCAATGTATCGTTTGCAATACCTTTTGCTTTCATATCCATTTGCAATGCGGTAATACCCGTATCGTTACCCGTTACTTTGAAGTCCATATCGCCGAGGAAGTCCTCAATGCCTTGAATATCTGTCAATACAACGGGTTCTTTGCCTTCTTCGGTAATCATACCCATTGCAACACCGCCAATCATACATTTTACGGGAACACCCGCATTCATCAATGCCATTGAAGAACCGCAGGTTGATGCCATTGACGTTGAACCGTTGGATTCAAGAACGTCTGAAGTTACGCGGATTGTATAACCGAATTCTTCTTGTGAAGGAAGTGCGGGAACATTTGCGCGTTCTGCCAAATTTCCGTGTCCGACTTCACGTCTGCCGGGACCTCTGAGGGGTTTTACTTCACCTACCGAGAAACCGGGGAAAATATATTTGTGCATATAAGTTTTTTCCGTTTCGGGGTCAACTCCGTCAAGTTCCTGTTTCATACCCGGACCTGCAAGGGTTGCAACCGACAAAACTTGAGTTTGACCTCTCGTAAATACCGCAGAACCGTGAGCGCGCGGAATAACACCGACTTCGCACCAGATAGGACGGACATCGTGAGGTTTTCTTCCGTCTGCTCTGACACCTTCGTCCAAAATCATTGTACGCATAATTTTCTTTTCTGCGTTTTTGAATTCTTCCGCAACAAAGTCGATTCCCGTTTCTTCCATAATCTTTTTGGAATAATCGTCTTCGGGCAATGCGTCAATTTTTTCTTTGACAAGTTTTTTAGCTTCTTCAAGTTTTTCTTGTCTGTATGTTCTGTCAAAATTGTGATAAGCATCAAAAATCATATCGTGAGCGGTTTCATCAATGATTTTCTTGATTTCCGTTGTGTCATAAGGATTTGTGAAAACTTCTTTTTCGACACCGCATGCTTTTGCAAATTCAAGTTGAGCTTCACATTGTTTTTTGATTTCAACTTGAGCAAATTCAACCGCATTCATAATATCATCTTCCGTAACGAATTTGCAGCCTGCTTCAACCATAATAACGCTGTCGTGCGTACCTGCAACAACAATGTCGAGGTCTGATTTGTCAGCTTGCTGGTGAGTCGGGTTGGCAATCATTTGTCCGTTTTCGTCACGCGAAACTCTTACCGCACCGATAGGACCTTCAAAAGGAGCTCCCGAAAGCATCAATGCACAAGATGCACCGAGCATTGCGAGGGTATCGGGCTGATTTTGCTGATCATAGCTGAATAATTGAGCTACGATTTGTATATCGTTTCTGTAACCTTTCGGGAACAGGGGTCTGATGGGTCTGTCAATCAATCTTGAAATAAGAATAGCTTTGTCGCTTGCTTTACCTTCCGAGCGGTTGTAACCTCCGGGGATACGACCGATTGATGACATTCTTTCTTCATAGTCGATTAATAGAGGGAAAAAGTCGATACCGACTCTCGGTTCTTTTGATACACAGCAGTGAACGAACAACATAGTGTCGCCGCATCTTACCGTAACCGAACCGTTAGCTGATTGAGCATACTTCCCTGTTTCAACGGTAACAGTTTTACCGCCGATTTCGATTTCAAATTTCTTTGTTTCAGGTACTGTCATAATTTTCTCTTTCTGCGCATTTCGCGCCTTATGTTATACACTTCCTTTAGTTCATTATTATTATAACCCAAACAAGAAAATTAAGATATTTATATTATGAGTTGTTAAGCGGAGTCAGGTAAGCAAAGTAAGTTGGGTAAGTTTGATTAGTACGTATCGGGAATAAAGTTAAGTGAGGGCAAGAAGGCAAGAGGAACGGAAGGTACGTTGAGGGGGTTGAACCCCCAACCTTCTCGGGGAAGGAAACGCCCACAAAAAAACACCCTTTCGGGTGCGTCTTTGTTTTTAACGGGCTACTCAGCCTCGTCCATAGCCTGAAGCTGTTTTTTCTTGTAATTGTGGATTACCGCATCTACAAGAAGCTCATAAGATTTCATGTTCTCGATATTCGGGAACTCCTCTTTGAGTTGTTGTCTGACCATTGCTTCGAGCTTACGTTCGTCAGAACTTGATTTCAACTCCTCAACTCCGCTTATCATACTGATATAATCCGAAGATGATTTGTCTTTATTTATACTCATGAAATTTAACCAGCGCAGTTTCGGGCTGATTCCTTCACCTAATTTTTTTACGATTTTAAGATTTTTAAGTCTGTCGAGCATTTCCTACTCCTTTTTCTTTGTACTATTTTAAAGTATCCTCAAAAAAATAATTTACTTTTTTACATACAAAGTTTACAAATCTTTATAATTTACTGAAATCCGCAAGGTGATTGTATTTTGACTTTAGCAAAGTCAAAAGTGCCAACCTGTTTTCTTTAACATTTTCATCTTTATCCATGACAAGTACGTCATTAAAGAATTTTTGAACAGAAGGATTTATGTCTTTTAATTGGGCTAAATACGTGTCGTAATCAGCGTTTTCGTCAACAGTTTTAATCTGAGATAAGAGCATGTTCTCAGCAGGAACAACAAACAAGTTCTTATCGACCTGTCTTTTTGAATCTTCTTTCAAAATTCTCAATACTCTGTTTGCACTCTCCAAAACCTCAGGCGAATTTAGTTTTGAAACTGCTTCAACACGTTTTACGTAATCCGTCAAATCAGAGAGCGGATTTTTACTTGCGGCACAGGCTTCCAAAATATTTTTCGGATATTTTTCGGACAAGAAAATTATTAATCTTTGGATAAAAAAGTCATAAATTTCACCCGTAACCATGCCGGAAACCCTTGAGACAACCGACCCTGCCGTGCTTTTAAGTTTGTCGACAAAATTTTCGCCTTTCTTGGCTATCGGCAGTAATAACAATGCTTCATTAACCAAAAGTGCAAGATCGATTTTTAAATCGTTTGCGAGAACGGTTCTTATTATACCTAAAGCGGCACGCCTTACACCGAGCGGATCTGATGAACCTGTCGGCTTTTTGCCTTCGGCAAACACAGCACAAATATTATCAATCTTGTCTGCAATACCGACAATCTGACCTTCAAGAGTCTTTGCAATTTCTCCGTCAGCATTGAGCGGGAAATAATGTTCTTTTATACCTTCCGCAACTTCATTTGTTTCTCCCGATACTTTTGCGTAATCCGCACCGATAAAGCCTTGAAGTTCGGTAAATTCAAATACCAATTTGGTTGCCAAATCGGCTTTTGCAAGCAGTGCGGTTCTTTCAACGGACTTGTTGTCGTCAATCATCAATTTGGAAAGTTTTACAAGTCTTTGAGCCTTGTCAAACATTGTTCCCATACCTTTTTGGAAGGTAATACCTTTGATATCTTCAAGATAACTTTCAAGCGGACGTTTTGTATCTTCGTTAAAGAAGAATACCGCATCATCAAGACGAGCTTTGATTACGCGAACATTACCCGCTTTTATGTTTTCAAATTCGTCACCGAGATAATTCGTCATTGTAATAAATTTGTTAATCAATTTGCCATCTTTATAGAGTGCAAAATATCTTTGATGAACCGCCATTACGGTAACTACCAATTCTTCGGGTAATCTCAAATATTCCGGGTTAAATTCGCAAACCGCAGGAACGGGATATTCCGTAATAAATGTTACTTCTTCAAGCAAATCGTCCGTATAATAAGGTTCTGCCCCCAATTTTTGGGCTTCTTCTTTTGCTCTGTCGATAATTCTTTGTCTGCGTTCTTCCTGATCGACAATTACACAGCAGTTGCGCATAAGTTCGATATAATCGTCGGGATTGTTAATATATACTTCCTGTTGAGCAAATCTGTGACCGCGCGAAACATTGGAACTTTCTTTGTCGATAATTTTTATTTTAACTTCTTCATTATCAAGTATTGAAACAATCCATCTTATTGGGCGGGAGAATTTTTCGTCATTATCAGACCAGCGCATAAAATGCGACCCTTGAAGTTTCAAGACGATTGAAGGAACATTGTCTTTCAAAAGTTCGACAATCGGTTTTCCTTTAATCACGATTTTTGCGTGGATATAATCGTTTTCCAAATACAAATCGTCAGGTTCAATCCCGTTTTTCTTGCAAAAACCTTCACCTGCTTTCGTAAGATTTCCGTTTTCGTCATAAGCTACTTTTTTTATAGGGCCTTTTACGATTTTTTCTTCATCTTTGCCGAATTTTTCGAGTCCCGAAATGATTACGGCAAGCCTGCGCGGTGTAGCGTAAACTTTTACGTCATCAAATGCAACTTTATTAGAGTTTAAAAAGTTTTCAAATCCCGTTTTTAGTTGATTGATTGCTGACGGTATAAATTTATAAGGCAATTCTTCACAGCCGATTTCCAATAAATATTTGCTCATCATTCTTTCCTTTGTATGTTTAATTTATACCAAAAGCAAACTTGAATTGCAAACGGTTATATATATTTATAAATCAAAAATCTATTAACAAAAATTTACACATTTTTAAGGTTTTTTACTTTTTGGTGTAAAATGTATTTAAAGAAATGAGGTTATTATGAATTCAGTAGTTTTGGTAGGCAGAGTCGGACGTGATGCCGAAATAAGATATTTTGAATCGGGTAAAGTTAAGGCTAATTTTTCAGTTGCGGTAAACCGTTGGGATGCTAAAACAAAATCCGAAGTTGCGGATTGGTTTAATGTTGATGTGTGGGATAAACTTGCCGAATTTGCGGGCGAATATGTAAAAAAAGGTGTTCAAGTCGCTATAGACGCAAGAATTTCTCAAAATAAATGGACGGATAAGGCAACAGGCGCAGATAAAGAAAGTTTCTTTGTAATTGCAAACAGCATAAGACTTTTGGGTTCAAAAAGAGATATTGAACAGATATGATAATTAATTCAAATATAGCGGGAATTATTGCCGATGATTTGACGGGAGCTAACGATACGGCACTTCAGTTTCACCTGAAGGGTGCTAATACCCAAATTCTGCTTTCCGATGAAATTGAACCTTTGAATATTAAAGGTACTCAAACTTGGGCGATATCAACAGAATCAAGAAATATTGATTCGCAATCGGCTTTTGATAAAGTTGTTAAAACCGCAAAGATGTTTGCGGAAAAAATTAATCCTGATTTTATTTATAAGAAAATAGATTCCACAATCAGAGGAAACATTGCGGTTGAAGTTTTGGCAATACTTTCGGTATTTGACTACGAAGCGTCGGTTATAGTTCCCGCATTTCCTGCAGAAACAAGGACTACTGTCGGCGGATATCATCTTTTGCGCGGAGTACCCATTGAAAGAACCGAAATGGCGCGCGATCCGCATTCTCCCATTGCGGAATCTCACCTGCCTACATTGTTGAGAAATCAACTTTCTGATGAATATAAAAATATTGTCGGGCAAATTGAACTGAAAACCGTTATGAAAGGGGCAGGTCCGATTTTACAGCGAATAAAAGAATTGATTGCTGAGGGCAAAAAACTTATCGTTTGTGATGCGGTTTCTACCGTTGATATTGAACAAATCGCACTTGCCATCAAAAAAACCGATAATAAAATTCTTCCTACCGGAACTGCATCTTTTGCACAGGCTTTGAGTGAATATTGGCTTGCTGATTTGGAAAGTGAACATATTACAAAAACTTTTCCGACTTTGCCGAAATTTATTGTGTCGGGAAGTGCCACGCAAATTACGGCAAAACAGATTGAACAGCTTGAAAACAGTGACGAATTTGAAAACGTGCTTTCAATTAGTTTTGATTTAAAAACCGTTTTGAACGGCGTAACGGACGAATTGGTTGACAGAGTCGTTTCAAACCTCAATTTTGACAATACCGTTGTTGTGCATACTTCAAAATTAATTGCTGATTTTGACGGATTTTCGGACGATTCTTTGAATGCGGAATTAACAAAAGCTAATTTGGCAAATGTTATTACGGATTTTCTTTCCGATTTGACAAAGAGGGTTTTGGAGAAAAAAGAGGCAATTTTGATTACTCTCGGCGGTGAGACTTCTTACAAATGTTGTTCTGCCATCGGAGCTTATCAGCTTCAGCTTGTAGATGAAGTTGCGCCTGCAATAGCACTTTCGCTTGATCATAACGCACAATGGATTGTGACAAAATCGGGTAATTTGGGCGGTGCAAATACGCTTATTGATATTTTAAAATATTTTGAATCTCATGGCGGATTGAATGAGTAAATATTCTGACAAAATTGTTATTACAACGGGCGACCCGAACGGTATCGGCGCGGAAATTACGATTAAGGCTTTGGCAAAACTAAATCTTCCGCCCGATAAAGTTGTGATTATTTCGAATAGAAAGATTTTGGAGTATTATTCGGATGTATGGATGTCTGGAGGTATGGATGTATGGCAATTTAATAACAGTTGTGTTGGTGAAATTCAACATGAACCACAAACCGGTAATAGCTATACCTCTATACCTCTATACCTCCATACCTCCGCTTATGAACTGCTCGAAATTCCCTATAATGCAGAAATTGAGCCTGGGAAAGTCACCAAAGAGGCTGGGGAATTTTCGTTTCGGTCGGTAAAATTAGCTTGCGAGATTGGGGCAAAAGCTATTGTAACCGCGCCTGTTGCAAAAAACGCAATGCATTTGGCAGGGCATAATTTCAACGGACAAACGGAAATTTTGCAGAAATACCTTGCGCATGATAATCAGTTGGCGGAAATGCTTTTTGTAGCAGGGAATTTCAGGGTTTTACTTTTAACAAGACATGTTCCTTTGAAAGAGATAAATTTGACCAAAGATATGGTTGTAGAAAAAATTAGTAATTTGAAAGAGTTTTTTGTTTCGCATCTCGGAATAAATGACCCGAAATTTGCGCTTTGCGGGTTTAATCCGCATTCGGGAGAGGACGGGATATTAGGACGTGAGGAAATCGAGATTTTGCAGCCTGCGGTTGAAGAATTGCGCGCAAAAGGTATAAATATCACAAGCCCCTTGCCTGCGGATACGTTGTTTGTAGGAGCGGCGAGGGAATATATGGAGGGCTGGAGGGCTGGAGGGCTGGAGGTAAGGCTATTTAATAGTAGTAATATTGATAAAACTTCACAAGAACAGCAAACTGATAATAGCTATACCTCTATGCCTCCATACCTCCATACCTCTAAATACGATTGCTATATCGCCAATTACCACGATCAGGGACTAATCCCGATAAAAATCGTTGCGGGTGACAAAACAGTTAATATGACGATAGGTCTTGATATAATAAGAACTTCTCCCGGACACGGAACGGCATTTGATATCGCAGGCAAAAATATCGCTGACGAAACAGGCATGATTGAGGCTATTAAAGCGGTACTCAAAACTTAAAACGTCTCGTACGAGACATTTTTCTTTTATAATAACAGATAAATTAAATTTATGCAAGTATCTAAAGCGGAAATTAACAAAAAAATATGCAAACTTCTTGGAGAGGTTGTTAACGAATTAAAAGATAAAAAAAGAAAGTCTATTTTAGCTTATGAGAGTGATTTACCTCGAAGTGTTGTTCACTATATTTTGGACGGCAAAAAAGATCCGCAGTTAACGACATTTTGGCGTTTGGCACTCGGATTGGGTATGCGCCCTTCCGAATTACTGAAAATGCTTGAGGACAGACTCGATTACAGGTGGGATTTTTTGTATGAATAAAAAAATCTTCGCAATAAGCGAAGATTTTTTGTGATTTATAATTTATATGTTTTACGCTGCTTGTGTAGCCGTTTTCTTATCGTTCCAGAAATCAACAAGCATACTGCAGAAGAAGATGCTTGAGTATGTACCGATTACGATACCGAGTATCATACACAAGACAAAATCTCTTGTTGTTACACCGCCAAAGAAATATAATGCCGCAAGAGTAATCAATGTTGTCAATGATGTATTGATACTTCTTGTCAATGTTTGGTTTACGGAAGCATCAACAATTTCTCCAAACGACATTTTCTTTGAATAGTATCTCAAATTTTCTCTTATTCTGTCAAATACAACGATTGTATCGTGTACGGAGAACCCGATTACCGTTAAAATTGCAGTTACAAATAATCCGTCAATCTGAACGTTATAAACAAGCCCTAATATTGAGAACACACCGCAAACAAAGATTACGTCATGAACCAGACCCAAAATTGCCGCCAATGCATAATCAAATCTGAATCTGAACGACAAATATGCAATAATACCTAAAATTGCAAGAGTCAATGCGATAAGAGAATTTTTGAACAACTCTTTACCCATTGTCGGTCCTACAGAACTAACCGAAATCAATTCGGGATTTGTATAATCTTTGCTCAACTGCTCACTGATTTTGTCTTGAATATCGGAATCTTTATCAATGAACTTTGTTCTTATTGAAATAATAGAATTGATATTCGACTTTGTATTTTCCTGCTGAGTATTGTTTACGTTCAAAATTTGGATATAAGGATTTTCAACCCCTATACTTTGAAGCGAACTTCTTGTTTTAGTAACATCACTGTTTTCAAGTTTTTGTTCCAAACCGTACTGCAAAATAGTTCCGCCCGTATAATCAATACCGACTTTCATCGGAGCATGATTTGCATAAGTAACCGATGAATAAATCATGGCAATAATTCCCGGAATTAACAGCAATGCCGACAATGCCATCCATAGCCATCTGAATTTTACAACGTGTACTGTATTTTTTCTTCCTGTATTTATCATTTTTATTTACCTTTCTAATCAAGAATACCGAAACGTGCTTTTTCACGTTTTGTTTCTACGGCTTCATAACTCTGTCCTATTTCATCTTTTCTTAATCCGAACAATGCGGGGCGTTTCAATTCACCCGTTCCGAATATCAAGTGCATAAAGTTTTTGGTAACGGTAATTGCACTGAACATTGAAACCATTACACCTATTGCAAGCGTAAGCGCAAATCCTTTTACAACACTTGTTCCGAGAAGATAAAGAATTGTACATGTTATGATTGTTGTCATATTTGAGTCAAAAATACTCGTAAACGCTCTGTCAAATCCCGAATTAATTGCGGTGAAAAGATTTCTGCCCGCTCTCAATTCTTCTTTCGTTCTTTCAAAAATAAGGATATTTGCATCAACCGCCATACCTATTGAAAGAATGAAACCTGCGATACCCGCAAGAGTCAAGGTTACGGGAATTGTTTTGAACAAAGCAAACAATATCAAACTGTATATAATCAAAGCAATGTCGGCAATCAAACCGGGGACGCGATAGAAAAGTATCATAAATACCATAACTAAAGACAAACCGATTATACCTGCCTTTTGTGATTTAGCGACACTGTCCGCACCCAAAGTAGGTCCTACCGTATTTTCTTCGACAATTTTTGCGGGAACGGGCAAAGCACCTGCATTCAACAGATTAACCATTCTTTCCGCTTCATCATAAGCAAAACCGCTTTCTCCGCCCGAAATTTGGGCTTTTCCGCCATATATTGCCTCGTTTACGCGCGGAGCGGATTGCAACTCACCGTCAAAGAAAATTGCCATCTGCTGACCGACAAGTTCTTTTGTCAAATCCGCAAACTTTTTTGCACCTTCGGCATTAAAATCCAAAGATACAACCCACTGACCAGAAGGATCGGTACTCAAGGTAGATTTTGCCAAATCACGTCCCGTTAAACCCGTTGAAACCCATATCGGAGAACCATCTGCGGCTTTTCCTTCTTTTTTAAATTCCAACTGTGCCGTTTCACCGATAAACGCTTTTGCTTCTTTCAAATCGGTAACGTTAGGAATTTCTATCAACAATCTTTTTTCGCCTACTTGTTGAACTACCGTTTCCGCAACACCTAACTTGTTAACACGTTGCTCGATAGCAAACTGAAGTCTGTTCATAACATCAGGGGTGATTTTTGCTATACTTTCGGTCGTTTCGGCTTCAAGAATCAATCTTGAACCTCCTACGAGGTCAAGTCCCAATTTTGTCGGTTTAACGAAAATGAGGACTGATGATACAATCACTACAAGTACGATAAACCAGAACATTAAAATTTTGTTTTTCACTTTTTATTCCTCTTTTCCTGTTTAGTCATTCTGAGGGCGAAGCCCGAAGAATCTCATTATATTTTAATTTATTTTGTTGGTTTATAGCCCGAACGGGTTAATCATTTATTTTATCCAATACGTCAAACAATTCGTCTTTTTGTTCTTGAGTTAACTCAACGAGCGGACGTCTCACGTAATCTTCAATAATCTCTTTATGAGCAAGCACCGCCTTGACAGGTACGGGATTCGGTGCCATAAAGAGTTTTCTGAATGCGGGATACAATTTTTTGTGCATGTTCAAAGCCGCAAGAAATTCTCCCGATTTATAATTTCTAATCATTGACTTCATTTCCGAACCGAAAATATGAGAAGCAACCGAAACAACTCCTCTTGCACCAAGCGACATCATCGGCAAAGTCAAACTGTCATCACCCGAATAAATCGTAAAATCTTCCGGGCAATATATTTTCATTTCCGTAACAGCGTCCATATCCGCAAAACTCTGTTTTATTCCGACAATATTGGAATATTTTTCGGCAAGTTTAGCGACAGTTTTCGGTTGCATGTTCACTCCCGTTCTTCCGGGGATATTATAAATAATTACGGGTAAATCCGTACTTTCGGCAACTGCCGAAAAATGTTCAATCATGCCTTCCTGTGAAGGTTTGTTGTAATAAGGAACAACCGAAAGAATTGCATCAACATCTTCTTTTTGCGCCCATTTTGCCGAACGAACGGCGGTTTGTGTAGAATTTGAACCCGCATTCATAATAACCTTAGCTTTATTTGCAACGGCTCTTTTTACCGTACTCAAAAGTTCAAATTCTTCTTCATGCGTCAAAGTCGGGCCTTCTCCGGTAGTTCCCGCAACCAAAAGTGCGTCCGAACCATGCGAAATCAAATACTTTGCCAACTCCTCGGCTTTGTTATAATCAATTTCCTTTTTTTCATTGAAAGGCGTCACCATTGCGGTAATTACTTCGCCTGCATCATATCTGAATGCCATAAAATACCTCTTTCCCTTTATTCCGATTATAAAACAAAATAACTAAAAGTACATAAAATATTAAGTTTTTAAAAAAATTTTGTGTATAGGTTGAAAATTTTTTAAAATTAATATAAAATTGATGTATTATGAAAAAGATATTAATTTTATTGTTGGTTTTACTTGTTTCCAATCATTGTGTTTTTGCTTCATCCTATCTTGACAAGCAAATAAAAGAAGCAAAGAAAAACGAAAAATATCAAACAGTCAAAATACATACTCAGTCACTTGATAATATAAAATTGAAAGGAACAATCGAAGGGAAGTATAAAAAAGAAATAAAAGATCCGAAATTAATTCAACTTTCGGAAGTTATTCCGATTGATGATAATTTATACAAACAAAAATTAGCAAATGACGAAAAGATATATGAAAAAGATGTGAAACCCGTTTTGAGTAAAAAAATGAGTCAGTCCATAAAAGAACCTGTTTCTGCCGATTTATACAAAATTTACAGAATTGCCGAGCGTATAATAAGGGCGAACAATCTTCAACACATGAACTGGCGCATAGCTTTGGAAAAAGAGACTGAAACGGTAAACGCTTACGCAACAAGTGCGGATCTTATTATAATTAATACTGCTCTGTATGACTCTTTTTACAACAATGATGATGCGCTTGCCATGGTTATAGCGCACGAAATGTCGCACAATCTTTTGGGGCATATTCAACGCAGAATAGAATTGATAAACAAGTATAACAAAACTGATGCTTTGGCTGAATCTACACATTCTACAATTATCGGATTATCAAATGTTGCCTTTATGAAATACATATACAATGAAATGAGAGATATGGAGTTAATGGCAGATACCGAAGGACTTGTTCTTATGGCAAAAGCCGGTTATTCTCCCGAAAACGGTACGGCGGTATTTAAATTTTTTCAAGCCGAAGGCGAGTTGAAAAAGTTTTTTGAAACCCACCCGATTGCTTCGGAAAGGTTGAAAATAGCAAAAGAGAATATCAGCCTTGCAAGTCCTTATTGGGCAGATGAAGGCAGGGTTAATATATACAACAGTAATGTCTTGCCCGTCAAACGTTCTTCAGACAAAGTTTCCATAGTAATTTTGGCAGACAATAACTTGAAAGATTACTATGCTCCCGAAACGGTTGAGCAGAAATTAACACGATTGGCATATATGAATTACCGAAACGGTAATATGAGAGATGCCGCAAAATATTTTGGCAAGTTATCAAATATTTCGGATTCTTTTACTCCGTTTTTATATTTGTCTTACGCTAACGAATATTTATACAAGCAAACACAGGATAACAAGTATAAAAAACGCGCAAAAAATGCGGCTAAAAAAGCTAAATCCCTGCAATCGAATAACGAGTTTGTAAAAGAACAAATTAAATCCGTTAAAAGTTTATAAAAAAGTATGTTGCAAAATTTTTGTTTGTAATATAATGATTTTGCACTCCCGGATCGTCTAGCGGCAGGACTGATGACTCTGGATCATCCAACAGTGGTTCGAATCCATTTCCGGGAAAATTTTTGAACAAAATCGGCGAGTTTCGTCGATTTTTTGTTTTCCCGAAAAGTCTTCGCCCCACTTGAAATTTTGTTTGTTAAACAAAATTTCGTGGTTAGCCTTGCATCCACAACCGTAAAACTCGGATTTCCTATCCTCGTTAACGGTTGTAGAGAATCCATTTCCGGGAAAATTTTTGAACAAAATCGGCGAATTTCGTCGATTTTTTATTTTTCCGAAAAGTCTTACATTATTATTTTTTTAATTCCTTTTGTTTCAGATTTGTTGCTTTTTTAATTTCTTGACGTTGTCTTGTTGTTAGTCGTTGACTTCTTCTTATTGTATCAATAACATTGCGGTACATAAATAATTCTTCATCAGTTGCATCGGCTAATAAAGAATAAATCTCATCTCTTAAAGGGTTAAAATTGTTTAAATTGTCAATATCCAAAACTCTGATATCCATTTTTAATACTTTTATAATTTTAAGTATTGTTATAGCTGCAGGAGAACATTTTCCACATTCTATACGATGAATTTGTTTTCCTGTAATATCTACCATTTCCGCAAGTTCAGCTTGCGAAAACCCTAACATCTTTCTTTGTTCTCTAATCTTTAGACCTATGTTTAAAAGCTCATTTACCACAACTTACCTCAATTAATTTCATGATTGGACTTATTTGTACAAATTAAAGCCCCGTATAGACCAAACAGAGTTTGCAAATTGTACAAATAAGTCAAGATTTAAAAGATTAAATGGACTAAATATGTAAAATTTCTTTAATTTTGTATTGAAATAAATAACTACATTTGTAATAATAGTATATATAAGTCCTATTTTTAGTACATAAATAGACTTATAATTCTATTAAGGTTGGATTGATGAAACTTGTTGCATTTATTATAATATTTACCTGTATATTGATAATACGCTTGTTCGCATTTATCATTCGCTCTGCATGTAAAGCTGTTGATTATATTGATAGACCACAAACTACCATTTCACAAAATTATAATGGATATGATAATGAAAATTTTTATATTCCATACATAAGTTACATTAGAAAAAACGGTTATTATCCTGAAAAATATTATGATACAATGTTTGAAGTTGTAATGTATTTTTATTTTATATCGATAACAAATTGTGCTTTAGACACTAATTTTAATGATAATATGAAAAAAGTTTTAATTGGAGATGTATTAAAATATACACAACTTTATAATGTGCATATTAAAGGATTGTCTTTTGAGGATATGAATTTATTAATATCTTATTTTGACAATTTTGATGCAAAAATAAAAATAATAGGTAAAACATTTTACTCTAAGACGGCATCCATACCAGAAATATATAAATTCACTAAGCAATCCAAAAAAGTAATTACAGATTTTGTATCTCAATTTAATTTACCTGATATTGATGAAGCAATAATAAGTTTTACAATAGCCGCTTCATTAAAATTTATGAATTTAGTATTTCAAGAAGCGCAGACATTATATTAAATAAGGTATTAATATGTTAGTTCTAATATTTCTTATAATACTTTTATTTTTTGCTTTATTGCCATTACCTTATGGTTATTATATCTTACTCCGATTTTTTATTTGTTTTGGGTTAATATATGAAGTAATAACAAAAACTAAACTTGATACTGAAACAATTACAATTTTTATTGCACTTGCAATTTTATATAATCCAATTATCAAAATGCCGCTTGGAAAACCTATATGGATGATAGTCAATGTTTTGACCGCAATTTATTTTGCATATCAGTTATATGAAAGGAGAGTATAAAAATGGATAATGTTTTTCACTTTAAATATGATTTAGTGACGAATTTTCGAAACGGTTTAGCTTGGGTTAAGAAAAAAGACAAATGGGGTGCTGTTGATAAAAACGGTAATATTCGTTGTGATTTTATATACGATGCTGTAAAACTATATAATGGAAATAAGCAATATTCAATTGTGGGCAAAAATAAGTATTTTGGTGCTATCGATAATGTTACGGGAAATACAATACTTGATTTTATATATACTGATATAAAAGTAATTGATGAAAATTATTTTTCAGTATCAAACGACCAATATAATTATGATAAATATTATTATTTGATAGATAAAGATAGAAATAATATAATTAGAAGTAAATATCATACAAGAGATTTTTACAAATTGACTGATGATATTATAATGACTTCTGTACCAACCGAAGATTTTTTAGTACATCCATTTGCATATTTTTATTATAGTTTAACAAAACAAGAATTTCTTGATATCCCAAGTGAAGTTTGCATTTTACATTTTGAAGAAGGTTTTTCTACTTGTTTTGGAGCGCCTAATGCAAAATATTGTTATATTGATAAAAATTTAAATAGGATAACAGATTTCATATTTGAAGATGCTTATGATTTTCATAATGGTTATGCTATCTGTAAGATTTATAATAAATATGGTGTAATTGATAATTACGCTAATATTATTATCCCTTTTAAATATGACTATTTATCAACATATGACGGAATTTGGTATAGCTACAAAAAGAAAAATTTATTTCAATCCGAAAAAAAACTTCCGCAAGGAGTTATGGATATTAACCGACAAGTTAGAATAAAACCTAAGTATAAATATGTTAGTCCGTTTAAAGTTAAAAGTAATATTACTGTAGCTGCTAATTTATACGGACACAAAGGTATTATAAATAAAAAAGATGAACAAATCATTTGTCCAAGTCATCAATATAAAAATTTAGATATAAATGAAAACATAATTATTGCAAGTTATAATAATTCTTCATATAATAATTATTTTGATGAATTTGGTGATTTAAAAATTAGAAATATTAAAAATGGTAGCGTATTTATTGACGGTTTCGCACAAGCTGAAGATGAAAATGGTAAATTTGGCTTTATAAACACAAATGGAGAACAAGCATTTTAACGTGTTATCCGACCTACCTGCTACCAGTAAGACAGATTTTTTATAACCCTAAATCACAGTATCAAATAATGTTCAACATATAACTATTTAAATTATTTATAGGAGATTTTATGTTATAATCATAACATGATAAAAACCTTTAAGTGCAAAGAAACCGAAAAAATATACAAAGGACGGTTTTCTAAGAAACTACCGCAAGATATTCAACGCAGGGCTTTTATTAAATTGCATATGATTGATACTGCCGAAATTATTGACGATTTGCTTATACCACCGTCAAATTTTCTTGAACAACTTAAAGGCGATAGAGCAGGACAATATTCTATAAGGATAAACGCTCAATGGCGTGTTTGTTTTGTATGGAAAAATAATAGCGCATATGATGTTGAAATAGCAGATTATCATTAAGTTTTATAAAAATAATTCTTTTAGGTACTTGATTTTATGTTGTACGTAGTACATAATATAAGTAAAGGAGAATGTTATGCCACAATTTATCGACATACCGCATATAGGCGAAGTTTTGCAAGAAGAATTTTTGAACCCGTTAGGGTTATCACAGAATGCACTTGCAAACGCTATTGGTGTGCCGTCAAATCGCATTAATGCAATCATCAGAGGACAACGGTCAATTACTGCCGATACGGATTTGAGATTAACCAAATATTTAGGGCTTTCAAAAGGGTATTTTCTGCGTCTGCAAAACAATTTTGAACTATTGGAATCGGAACGTAAAATTGAAAAAGATTTGTCAAATATTATACCGTTTAATATTGTAAAAAAACAAAAAGCTATATAAAAAAGGTCGGTTTCCCGACCTTTTTGACTTTATAACTAACCTATTACGGGCGGATTGAATACGCGTGTAGCAAGTTCTTTATCAAGCGTAAACAGTGCGTTTTTATCGTCACCGATTAACTGCAAAGTCGCAAGCACACCGCCAACACTTTCTTCTTCCTCTACCTGTTCTTTTATATACCAGTTCAAAAAGCTCAAAGCCGCGCGGTCTTTGACTTCATCAGCTACATCTGCAAGTTTGTTAATCAATGATGTTACCAACTGTTCGTGTTTCAAAATATCTTCAAAAACTTCCAAAACGGAATGCCATTCCGTTTTCGGTGCATCAATAGCTTTCAAAACAACTCTGCCGCCGCGGGTGTTTACGTAATCAAACATTCCCATTGCATGAGCGTGTTCTTCCTGAATTTGTACATTCATCCAGTTTACAAAACCTTTAAGGTTCAATGTTTCAAAATAAGCCTTCATTGACAAATAAAAATACTCGGAATACAATTCCGCATTAATCTGACTGTTGAAAGCATCTTCCATTTTCTTATCTAACATATTCTTGCCTCCTTATGTTCTTATATTAATACTAATCAACTCTAAATGTAAAGATAAAAATATTGGTGTTATAATATGTTTATGAGCTATCTGAATAATAAATACGATATTATTGTTGTCGGTGCGGGGCATGCGGGCTGTGAAGCAGCTATTGCATGTGCAAAATTAGGAGCAAAGGTGCTTTTGGCAACGCTTAATATTGATAATATTGCTCTAATGCCTTGCAATCCCGCAATCGGCGGCCCTGCAAAATCAACGCTTGTGCGTGAAATTGATGCGCTTGGCGGAGTGATGGGTGAAGCTGCCGATGCGACTTATATTCAGATGAAAATGCTTAATTCGTCAAAAGGCCCTGCCGTCAGAGCGTTGCGCGCTCAATCGGATAAAAAACAATATATGTCTTATATGAGAAATATTATTGAAAATAATGAAAATATTTATCTTCGTCAGGCATGTATTACTGATTTGAAAGTCGAAAACGGTAGGATAGTCGGTGCGGTTGACGAGTTTGGAATAGAATACTCTGCTCAGGCTGTCGTTTTGACTACGGGAACTTCCCTGAACGGCAGATGCTTTGTAGGTTTGCGTTCTTACAGCGCGGGAAGAATGGGCGAAAAAGCAGCTTATGGACTTTCCGAATCTTTGATTAAACACGGGATTAATATTAAAAAGTTAAAAACAGGTACTCCTCCGCGTGTTGATAAGCGTACAATAGATTATTCAAAAATGACAATCCAAAATGGAGATGAAACCCTTCATTTTTATTCTTACAAACCAAATCGTCCCGTTCGCCCTCAGTATCCTTGTTATTTGACTCGTACAAACGAACGCACTCACGAAATTATTAGGGCGAATTTGGATAAATCACCAATGTTTCAGGGGCTAATTCAGGGAGTAGGTCCGAGATATTGTCCTTCTATTGAGGATAAGGTTGTACGGTTTGCGGAAAACCCTTCTCATCATATATTTATCGAACCCGAAGGACTCGGAACTTATGAGGTTTATATTCAGGGGTTTTCAAGCAGTTTGCCCGCAGATGTTCAGCTAAAAATGCTCAGAACTCTCCCGGGGCTTGAAAATGCTCACGTTATAAAGCCTGCTTATGCTGTTGAATATGATTATGTACCTGCCGTTCAGACCACACATTCTTTGATGTCAAAGAATATACAGGGGTTGTTCTTTGGCGGACAGATTAACGGTACGAGCGGATATGAGGAGGCGGCGGCACAGGGGCTTGTTGCAGGGATAAATGCGTTTAATTATATAAATAATTCGGAGATGTTGGAGCTTTCGCGCAGTTCTTCTTATATCGGGACTCTGATTGATGATTTGGTAACAAAAGATATTCAAGACCCTTACAGAATGCTTACTTCGCGCTCGGAATACAGACTTTTGCTAAGACAGGATAACGCAGATGTAAGATTGACCCCTACGGGCAGAAGAATCGGACTTATTGATGATGCACAGTTTAAGGTATTTACCGATAAGCAAAAAGCTGTTGAGCTGGAAATAGAACGTATAAAAGATGCCAAAATTTCCGCAACGGAAGAAATAAACGGGATTTTGGCGCAATATGGCGAACATCTTGACCGAGGGATAAGGATTTCGGAGTTTTTGAAACGTCCGAATGTTGATTATGAGGTTATAAAGAAGATTGATGAGGCGACAAGGAAGTTGAATATTCCGTTTGATGTGTCCGAACAGGTTGAAATTTTGACAAAGTATGACGGATATTTAAAACGTCAGGCGCAGCAGGTTGAACAGGCGGGTAAATTGGACAAGTTTAAGATACCTGATGATATAGATTATTCAAAAATTGAACATATTTCGTCTGAAACTCGTGACAAATTGGCAAAAATTCGACCTAAAACCCTTGCACAAGCCTCAAGAATAGGTGGTGTAAAACCCGCGGATATTTCAATTTTGATGGTAATGCTTGAAAGACACGCATTTTAGTTTTATCTCCTGACGCACCGGACGTAGGTGCCGTACGTAACCGGAGAGGCGTAGCGATTGCCGCCGTAGAAGTCCTGTAGCCACGCTAAGCCTGAATCAACTACTGAACCGGACCAGTAGCCGCCACCGTTCGTTATACCAAGCAGGTTGCCTGCCATAGCCATGAGGGCTGCTTCGTCCCTATCAGGCATACGGTAGTCCTTGCCAAATTGGTCATCACATGCCTTCGGCGCAGTGGTGAACGTTCTTGTTGACTTTGCTCCTCCACGACCTGCACCACTGTAATCATAATCCGCAGGTAACGCTGCTACTGCCTTCGTTTCCTCGTTCGGGTAGAATACTCCGACAAGTCCAATATCCTTACCAACTACGTTAGGACCACCCTTACCGTTCATGTCGTAAATTGCGAAGAAACACATTTGGTCTTGTATTCTGTAGTATTTATATGGATTTCCATTAGAATCTGTCGTTGTAGACATTGCAGACATACTTTTGTCGGGTATGCATGCTCCGTTGTAGAATAAGTTTACACTATAGCCGTTTCCCGTTACAAAACCGTAACTGTTTTTATCCGCATATGCTTGTGTTTCCTCACTTCCATAATTAAATACACTTGCTGCAGTGCCGCCTTTCATCTTGGTCGGCATGTTCATTTCCGTTTTGCCATTTGTTTTCAAAAACTTGCTCGGCAATCCGCAATCGGTTAGGTGTGCGCTGTCGCACATTTTTGCAATAGACAATTTTTTAGACAATCTTTCTTTTACAAAAGTTTCGGCATCACTTGCGCCGTCCAAATTTCCTTCGATTGCCAATAGACGTCCCGCCTCGCCGATTGAATTTAAAACCTTGCGTTTTGCACCGTCATAGCCATGGTACTTGATATTGTTGATAAGTACTGGCATAGTCATTGCCGCAACAACACCGATAATACCTAAAGTAATAAGAATTTCTGATAGCGTAAAAGCATAACTTTTATTATCCATGCGACTCTCCTTTTTGGATCCGTATATACATATTATATGGTATTAAACTACTTCTGTCAAGTTATTAGATTGGGTTTCCTTATAATTTCTTATCAATAGTATTTTAAGTAGGAGTTATTAAATGACGGATGTTTGTAAAATATTGGGTGAAAATATCAGAAAAGCCCGCAAAATAAGAAATTTGACCCAAAGTGAACTCGCGGAGCTTTTGGAAATGGAAGTTAAGTCGCTCAGTCTTATTGAAACTGGTAAAGGGTTTGTTTCCGCAAAAACTTTAGACAAACTCTCTACGATTTTAAAGATTTCTCCTGAGGATTTGTTTCGTTCAAATGACAAAGAAGACAGTGAAAAGATTTATTCACAAATTATTTCAAATTTAGAGTTTATAAAAAATAATACCCAAAAGCTGAAAGCAGTTGATATCGTAGTAAAAAATCTTTTATAAAATATCTCCCCCATGTAGACGATATTAATTAAGTTTTGTAAAGTTTATTATAATTAGTGTCGTATGACAAAATGATACATCTTATTGGAGCTCATGATGTCAGAACAAATGTTACTACAGCCGATACAGGCGGCAAATCCCGAAAAAGCTAAAGAATTTTTGGAAATGGCTCGTCAGGCACACGAAAAATATCTCGTGTGTCAGCAAAATACCGACCTGCAAGAAGCAATAGAATATTATATAGATGCGGTTAAATATGATCCCGCCATGCCCGAAGCGTACTATCGCCTCGCAGCTTTGATGTGGGAACAAGGACAAATCAGCATTGAAACCGCAATAGAACAGTGCAAAACCGCAATTTCGCTTGCTCCGAAAAATATAAATGCGCATCTTTATACCGGCTTTTTTATGAAATTGGCTCAAGATTTTAAATCCGCTGAGCAGGAATTTAAATCGGCAATAAAAATGGGAAAATTTAAATCGGCAAGACCGCGTTTAATTCTTTCTCAATCAATTTTACAGAAAATTAATTCTCAAAACGGTACTGCCGTTGACTATTTGAGCTTTTTATACTATTTTGTTTCGGGCAGTTTGATGCTTGCTTGGGACAAACCGTCTATGAAAATGTTTTACAAAAACATGTCGGACGATTTTTCCGTATTCGCATACAACACTGTCGGAAAATTTTTGGAAAAATTTAAACTCTATTCAAACGCGGAAGATTTCTATCGTAAAGCGATAAGTGCTACAAATCACGGTGAAATTTTTTATCATAAAATGGGTGATATAGCACTAAAGAACAAAGAAAACGAATTGGCAGTCGATTGTTACAGAAAAGTTTTGGAATCAAATCCTTTAAATCGCGAAGTTTTGATTAAGCTGGCAACAGTTTTGCAGACCTATTTCCCAGAAAACAATGACGAAGCGATTGATTGTTACGAAAAATTGCTTGAATTTAAAATTGATACCGCGCAAATTTACTATGAATTAGGTCATTTGTATCTTCAAAAAGAAGATAAAATAAATTCAATAAGTGCTTTTAAACTTGCGCTTGAGCAGGATAGCGAAAATCCTTTCTACAACAATTCACTGGCTTATGCTTATGCTAAGGCTGAGCTTTATGATGATGCAATCGAACATTATCAAAAGGCGATTGCGCTTAATCCCGATACAGAATGGACATCTATTGTTTGTCAGGCTTTGGGGTCGGTTTATGCGGAAGTTAAGGGTAATATTGATGCTGCGGTTTCAACTTATCAGGCAGGATTAATTCTTGATCCGAACAATTACGATTTGTACCTGTCACTTGGTGATGTTTATATGGCGGCTTATGATTTGGACAGTGCAGTAAGAACTTATTGTGATGCAATTACGCTTAACCCCGAAGATTACAGAGGGTATTCAAAAGCGGGAATTGCGCTTTGGGAAAAGGATTATCTTGAAGAAGCACTTGTATCTTTCCACAAATCCGTAGATTTAAACCCGACAAATGCCTATGCTCAGAATAATTTGGGGATTTTATATCTTGATGGTCTGAATGATGCGGAAGAAGCTCTTGAGTATTTTGAAGAAGCTGTTGAACTCAATCCTAATTATACTCTGGCATATTTCAACGCCGCACGAGCAAGTGAGGCAATGGGATTTATCAATGATGCCGCAAATTATTATCAAATGGCAATAGATTTGAACAAAATTACGCAGGAGTTGGACGAAGAAGATATTCAAACAAGATTGCACAAATTGTTTGATATATAAAAATATATAAAGAGGCTAAGAAGCGAGGCAGCTAAGTTAATCACTACCTCTCCAACAGGATAGCATAAGTTGTTTTCTTATTCTGCTGTTGCATACGTGTAATTATATAGGTTAATTTTACCAGTTATTTCTCGTTAGGATTTGTTTTGCTTTTGCGTTATACATTTTATCTTTGTACCATGCCCCGCGGAAAGTTTGGTCGTCATTATACATATATTGCATGTCATGCGACATAAAATATATTGCGCTCACAAGTGTTCCATTTACTCTGTATTGTTTTGACATGTAAGGATAGTTCGGATAGTTTTCGGAGAATTTATCCACGTATCTCAAATGTCCTAACACATCATAATAGTAAACGGTTCGCAAATCGTTTTTGTATTGCACCGCATAGCTAATCAAAAGATTTTTTCTGTAAAACCCGCACAGGTTTTCGGTGTCGGTTTCTTTTACATCATTAACAACCAAGTAATAGTGGCGTTTATAATCGGCATCTTTCAAAAAATCTTTATATTCATTTTTAAATTCTTTTTTATCGTATTTGTAAACTGTGTCTTCAGGGAATAATTCGGTTCTGTATTTTGCAATTACTGCATCTCGGTCGGTTTGAGTAACGTCAAGCCAGTCAAATACAAGACTTGCGGTTAATACTGCAGGTCGGGTTTCGACTTTTACGATTTCTGTCAAATCCGCTGACAGTGCAACTTTTCCTACTAATAACAAACATAAAATAATAAAAAACTTTTTCATGAAATTTCCCTTCCTATATATATTATATCATGGAACTTTTTTATAATAAATATTATTTGAAGTGAAACGTGAGAAGTGAAAGGCGAAAAGTTCTTTATGGTGCGCATAGCGCACGATACATATTATAATCACCACTTAATGAAACAAAAAATTTATCCGACCTCAACGTAGTGAGCAATAATTGTAGGCGAAACAACAACAAAGGCGGACACTGTCTGAACGATTAGCATTGATAGACCCTGAAACAAGTTCAGGGTGACACCGAGTGAGTTTGTCCGCCTCAGGTTGAGCCGTACAAATTATTAGCGAACGTAGTTCAGGTCGGGAGCTTCTTTGGTTTCTTTCTTGTCGGTACAAGAAAGAAACTGCGGGGTGTGGGGGCTGCATAAGCCCCAATAATATAGAGCAGAAGGGGATGCATAAAACCAGATTTAATACATCTATATTTTTTAAGAGGGGAAAAAGTTATGATAATATTTATTATGTAAACTATTGGTACAACGTAATTTGGACTATATTATCGTATTTTATAAAAATTAAATTAAAAAATCTGATTTGCCTTGACAAATCAAACTTTTAACCTGTTTTTATTAAAATTTTTACAAAATGTTACAAAAATTTTTAATAAATTTTCGATATTTTCTTGACGTGAAAATTTGATGTACTATGATTTAGTAAGATGTTAAATTAAGCTTAGGTGTACTATGCCTAAATTTGGTTAAGCATTTTGTTCATTTTGTTGAAACTCAATAAAATGAAAGGTTTACAGCCTCAAGTTAGAAAATTTTTGGTACTTACACATATAGACGAGGTGAATTAATGTCTAACACAAAATACGCAGAAAGAGTAACTCCTATGGGTATACCCCATACCCGTTTGGATGATTTACCCGACCTTATTGAAGTGCAGAAAAAATCTTTTGAATGGTTTTTAAAAGAAGGTTTGAAAGAAGAATTACTTTCTTTCTCTCCGATTAAAGACTATACGGGAAGATTGGAATTGCATTTCTTACCCAACTATACTTTCGACAATGCAAAGTATACGATTGAAGAAGCAAGAATCCATGACGCAACTTATGCAAAACAGCTTCGCGTAATGGTAAGATTGGTTAACCGTGACAGCGGTGAAATCAAAGAACAGGAAGTTTATATCGGTGATATCCCGACTATGACTGACAAAGGTACGTTTATCGTTAACGGTGCGGAACGTGTAATCGTTTCTCAAATCGTTCGTTCTCCCGGTGTTTACTTCAAACGTGAAGTTTCTCCCGCAGGTAAACGTTTGTACAACGCTACAATGATTCCTAACCGCGGAGCATGGTTGAAAATTGAAACGGATTCAAACGATATTATTTACGTTAAAATCGACAAAAACAGAAAAATCCTTGCTACAACGTTGTTGAAAGCTATGGGTATAACAGTTGGTGAAATGGAAACTTTGTTCACTCACTTTGAATTTTTGAAAAAAACTTTGGATAAAGATACGGCAGAAACTACCGATGATGCTTTAGTTGAAGTTTATAAAAAATTAAGACCCGGAGATCCCGCATCTGCTGCGGGCGGACGTTCGATATTGGAAGCCCGTTTCTTTGATGAAAAGAAATACGATATCGGTCGTGTCGGTCGTTACAAATTGAATAAAAAATTGAATCTCAATATTCCTAAAAGCCAAAGAACTTTGACAGTTCAGGATATTGTCGCATCAATAGAATATTTGATTAATTTGACTTATGACGAAGGTACGGTTGATGATATCGACCATTTGGGCAACAGAAGAATCCGCTCGGTCGGTGAATTGTTGCAAAACCAATTCAGAGTCGGTCTTTCAAGAATTGAAAGAATTGTTAAAGAAAGAATGACTTTGCAGGATTCCGAAACTCTCACTCCGTTGAACCTTTTGAATACAAAACCGTTGGTAGCTTCGTTGAAAGAATTTTTCGGAAGTTCCCAGTTGTCACAGTTCATGGATCAAATTAATCCGTTGGCTGAATTAACTCACAAACGCCGTATTTCCGCATTGGGACCCGGCGGTTTGATGAGAGAACGTGCAGGTTTTGCGGTTCGTGACATTCACCCTTCACATTACGGACGTATTTGTCCTATTGAAACTCCTGAAGGTCCGAATGCAGGTCTTATCGGTTCATTGGCTACTCACGCAAAAGTAAACGATTACGGATTTATCGAATCTCCGTTCTTTGTCGTAAAAGACGGAAAAGTTACCGATGAAGTTGTTTATATGACTGCTGATGAGGACGAAGATTACAGATGCGCTCCTGCTGACGTTAAATTAAATAAAGACGGAAGTTTTAAAGATGAGTTTGTTCCTATTCGTTACAGATCGGAATTTACTATGAGTGAGGCAAGCAAAGTTGACTATGTAGGTGTTTCGCCTATCCAAATCATTTCTGTTGCGACATCACTTATTCCGTTTATTGAACATGATGATGCTAACCGTGCTTTGATGGGTTCTAACATGCAACGTCAATCCGTACCTCTTTTGATTACCCAAAGACCTGTTGTCGGTACGGGTATGGAAAAACGTGTAGCAAAAGACTCGGGTATGGTTATTGTATCTGATGTTGACGGTACTGTTGAACGTGTCGTCGGTGAAGAAATCGTTATTCGCGATAAAAAGAACAAACCTCATGTTTATACATTAATGAAATATGTAAGAAGCAACCAGGATACCTGCATTAACCAAAAACCGCTTGTTCACGAAGGTGATAAAGTTCAAGTCGGTGACGTTATTGCAGACGGTGCATCTACAAACTGCGGTGAACTTTCATTGGGTAAAAACGTTATTGTAGCGTATATGCCTTGGGAAGGTTACAACTACGAAGATGCTATCCTGCTTTCCGAAAGATGTGTTCATGATGATATCTTTACTTCTGTTCACATTGAAAAATTGGAAATAGACGCTCGTCAGACGAAACTGGGACCCGAAGAAATTACCCGCGAAATTCCGAATGTATCCGAAGATGCATTGAGACATTTGGACGAACGCGGTATTGTTCGTATCGGTGCAAGAGTTTATGCTGACGATATTTTGGTCGGTAAGGTTACACCGAAAGGTGAATCAGAACACCCGCCCGAAGAAAAATTGTTAAGAGCAATCTTTGCCGAAAAAGCGAGAGATGTTAAAGATAACTCTTTGCGCGTACCTCATGGTGAAGGCGGCAGAGTTCTTGACGTAAAAGTATTTGACAGAGAAAAAGGTGACGAATTACCGCCGGGTGCTAATACGGTAATAAGAGTTTATATCGCTCAAAAACGTAAAGTATCTGTCGGTGACAAACTTTCGGGACGTCACGGTAACAAAGGTATCGTTTCCCGTATATTACCGAAAGAAGATATGCCGTTCTTGCCTGACGGAACTCCTGTTGATATCGTTTTGAATCCGCTTGGTGTTCCTTCTCGTATGAACGTTGGTCAAACTTACGAATTGTTACTTGGTTTGGCCGCATATTTGACCGGTAATTACTATGAAGCTCCGTCATTTGACGAAAGATACGGAGAAAATCAGTCCGAAAAAGCTACAAAAGCAGAACTTTTGAAAGGTATCAAAGAATCGGGCTGTGATTGGGTAAACGAAGACGGTAAAGTAAGATTGATTGACGGAAGAACCGGTGAACCGTTTGATGAACCGGTTGCAGTTGGTCTTTCTTATATCCTGAAACTTGTTCACCTTGTTGATGATAAAATCCATGCTCGTTCAACAGGTCCTTATTCACTGGTTACACAACAGCCTTTGGGCGGTAAAGCTCAATTCGGCGGTCAAAGATTCGGTGAAATGGAAGTTTGGGCATTGGAAGCATACGGTGCTGCTTATACTCTGCAAGAAATGTTGACAATTAAATCAGATGATGTCAACGGACGTAACAGAGCTTATGAAGCAATCGTTAAAGGTGACAACATACCGAGACCGGGTATTCCCGAATCCTTCAAGGTACTTGTAAGAGAATTGCAAAGTATCGGTTTGGATATTACGGTAGCGAAAAAAGACGGTGCCGAAGTTGATTTGATGACAGATATGGACGATTTGAGAAAATCTGCTCCGCGCAGAGTTCTCTCGGATATGGATTCCGAACTCTTGAACATCAATTTCTTTGAAACACCGACTACATTCGGAGATATATAATTAAGTGAAAAGTGAGAAGTGAAAGGTGAAAATTTACGTTAAATAACCTTTCACATTTCACGTTTCACAAAAGATAAAGGAGAAAAAATGTCAACAAGTATAGATTATTTTGACTATATACGAATTAGTATCGCTTCACCCGAAAGAATACTAAAATGGTCGTACGGTGAAGTTACTAAACCTGAAACAATTAACTACCGTACATTAAAACCCGAGCGTGACGGTTTGTTCTGCGAAAGAATTTTCGGACCGTCAAAGGATTGGGAATGTTATTGCGGTAAATATAAAAGAGTAAGACACAAAGGTATCATCTGCGAACGTTGCGGTGTTGAAGTTACGGATTCAAAAGTAAGACGCCAGAGAATGGGACATATTAAACTTGCTGCTCCTGTTTCTCACATCTGGTTTTTGAAAGGTATTCCTTCTTACCTCGGTTTGTTGCTTGATATGACTTTGAAAGATTTGGAACAGGTTATCTATTTTAACAGCTATGTTGTTCTAAATCCCGGTGAAAGCGAGTTTAAGAAATTACAGCTCTTGACCGAAGAAGAATATGAAGATTATATGGCAGAACACGAAGATACGGAACTTAAAGTTGGTATCGGTGCGGAAGCCATTAAAGAACTTCTTTCTGAAGTTAATATTAATGAACTTGCGGAAGAAATCAGAACAGAACTTGCAGGAAACGTAAATTCCGTTCAAAAGAAAAGTAAATTGATTAAACGCTTGAGGTTACTTGATTCTTTGATTTCTTCGGAAACCGATCCGACTTGGATGATTATGGACGTATTGCCGGTTACTCCGCCTGATTTAAGACCTATGGTTCAATTAGACGGCGGACGTTTCGCAACTTCCGATTTGAACGATTTGTACAGACGTGTTATTAACAGAAACAATCGTTTGCAACGACTTTTGGAAATGGGTGCTCCCGAAATTATTGTACGAAACGAAAAACGTATGTTGCAGGAAGCCGTTGATGCTTTGATTGATAACGGCAGACGCGGCAGAACGGTTGTAGGTCCGAATAACAGAGCTTTGAAATCGTTGTCCAACATTATTGAAGGTAAACAAGGACGTTTCCGTCAAAACTTGTTGGGTAAACGTGTTGACTACTCGGGTCGTTCGGTTATCGTTGTAGGACCGCAGTTGAAATTAAACCAGTGCGGTTTGCCGAAAGAAATGGCTATTGAATTGTTTAAGCCGTTTGTAGTAAACAAACTTATCGAACGCGGATATGTTCAAAATATTAAATCCGCAAAGAAAAAAATTGAGCGTTCGGACGCTGTTGTATGGGATATCCTTGAAGAAGTAATTGAAGGACACCCTGTATTGTTGAACCGTGCCCCGACCCTTCACAGATTAGGTATTCAGGCATTTGAACCGAAATTGGTTGAAGGACGTGCAATCCAACTTCATCCGCTTGTATGTACGGCATTCAACGCCGACTTTGACGGTGACCAAATGGCTGTTCACGTTCCGCTTTCTATCGAAGCGCAGACCGAAGCGAGAATGTTGATGCTGGCTACAAACAACATCTTGGCTCCCGCAACGGGTAAACCTATCATTACACCGACACAAGATATGGTCTTGGGTATGTATTACCTGACTATTATCAAAAATCCCGAAATGGAACCGAAAGGCTATTTCTACAACTTCCAAGATGCAATTTCCGCATTGGAAGTGGGTGTTATTGATTTGCATGACAAAATCGTTGTAAGAGATGAACACGGTGAAAGACTTGAAACAACCGCAGGAAGAATAATCTTCAACGAAGCAGTCAGAAATGCGCTCGCGTAAAGCCAGCTAAGTAGGTCGGAGTTTTCGACAGATGAATTAAAAAGAAAAAGGATAAATATAAATGGAAACATTACATGCACATGGTAAAAAAACTGTAGATTTCATCAACAAGCAGATGGACAAGAAAGGCTTGAATAATTTGCTTGCTCAGATGTATCTTGAGTTTGGCGGTGCTAAAACCGCAGAGTTGGCTAACAGCCTTAAAAATCTCGGCTATAAGTATGCAACTAAATCGGGAACTACAATTTCAATCGCTGACTTGCAGGTTCCTGACGTAAAAAAAGATTTGCTTAAAGATGCCGAAAAAGAAATTGAAAAATCAACAAACAGATATTTAAAAGGTGAAATCACCGAAGTTGAAAGATATACGAAAGTTATCGACACTTGGTCCGAAACAACCGCTAAGTTGACGGCTTCCGTTGTCGAAAACTTTGACAGATTGAATCCTGTTTACATGATGGCATTCTCAGGTGCGAGAGGTAACTTATCTCAGGTATCACAGTTGGTTGGTATGAGAGGTTTGATGGCTGACGCACAAGGTCAGATTATTGACTTGCCGATTAAATCAAACTTTAAAGAAGGTTTGTCGGTTACGGAATACATCATTTCTTCATACGGTGCAAGAAAAGGTCTTGTAGATACCGCGTTGAAAACAGCCGATTCGGGTTATTTGACAAGACGTCTTGTTGACGTTGCTCAAGATGTTATCATCAGAGCTGATGACTGTCATACGGAAAAATATATTGAGATGAAACCTATTACTGACGGTGATAACGTTATTGTACCTTTGATTGACAGACTTTTGGGCAGAACTATTGCCGAAGATATTAAAGATACTGACGGTACGGTTCTTGTAAAATGCGGAACCACAATGAACAGAGAAGATATTAAAAAAGTTGCGCATTTGAACTTGCAGGAACTAAAGGTTCGTTCCGGCTTGACCTGCGGACTTGAGTACGGTATTTGCCAAAAATGCTACGGCTGGGCAATGACTACTCAAAAATTGGTTGATATCGGTGAAGCAATCGGTATTATCGCGGCTCAATCAATCGGTGAACCGGGTACTCAGTTGACAATGAGAACCTTCCACACAGGCGGTGCGGTTGGTGTTAAAGATGCCATAAAGGATGTTTTGGCAAACATTGACGGTGAAGTTGTTTCGACCGTAAAAACAAGAGAATTGAGAACACGTCACGGTGATGTTGTTAATATTTCAAACTATGAAACGGATATTGAAATTAAAGGTGCAAAAAGAACCGAAAAATATCATATTCCGTCAGGTTCAACAATCTTCTTTACCAACGGTATGAAGGTTAAAAAAGGATTCAAACTTGCTCAGTATGAACCCGCATCACAAGGTTCTGCTTCTCGTTTGACCGAAACCGCTACCAAAGATATTATGACCGATTTGTCAGGTGAAGTTTTGCACGAAGATTTCGTTGTAGATGAAAAACGCGACAGACAGGGTAATATTTCTTGGACAACCAACAAACAAGGTATTATCTGGGTTTTGGGCGGTGACGTTTATAACCTCCCCGGCGGTTCTAAAGTTCTTGTTAAAGACGGACAGAAAATCAGCGAAGGTGAAAAATTAGCCGAAACATTGACAATTTCCGAACATGGCGGTGAAGTTCGTTTCGGTGAAGATTTAGTTATAGAAGATGTAAAATTTGAAGGTAAAAAGATTAAGAAAATTGTTCAAGGTAAAGAATTGACAATCGTTATCGCATCTTTGCAACCCGAAAACGCTACATTTGAACAAACCAAAAAAGAACAAATTTGGACGGTAAATAAAACAGGTGAAAAATATATCGTTAAAGCACCCGTTGATACAACGGTTGAAAACGGTATGATTATTGCCGAATTAATTGATGATGATTGCGCCGTTACATCTTCGGGTGAAATCCGATATGTTGATGTTGAAGTTGACGAAAATCAGATTATTACAAAACCCGGTAAGGTTGTATTTATACCTGAAGAAGTTCATCAGATTAACAAAGATTCGTCATTGAAAATGGTAGAAAACGGTACTCACGTTACAGCCGGTACGGAAGTTGTAAAAGACGTTTACTGCCACATTGACGGTATTGTTGAATTTAAAGAATATAACGACGTAATCCACGAAATCACGATTCGCCCCGGTGAAATTCACACACTCCCGAGTGTTTCCGAACTCAAGGTTGATGAAGGCGAAGTCGTTAAGAAAGGAACGGTAATTGCTGAAGGTATTAAAGTTAAAGAAACTTCTATCGTAAGCATTATGGATTCTTCAATGGAAGATTTGGATATTGATGATTTGGACGAAGAATTGGATACAAGCATTTCGCTTGATGAAGACAGTATTTCAAATCAGCCTATTCAAATTTTGGTAAGACCCGTTCAAGTATTGGACGTTGAACAGAAAAATGTTTCTATCAAATTTAATACATCAGACAGTTTGATTGATATTGTTCCTGTTACTCAGCTTCAATACAAAGACGGTGCGAGAGTTAGAAATCTTGACGGTGCTACAATTACGAGAACAAGCCTTGTTCTTCAAATGCAGGGTTACTTGTCACATCTCAAAGGTATGGTAGAATTGGATTCTAAAAACGCTTTGAGAATTGTAGTTCTTGAAAACCTTATCGTTCGCCGTGAATTTGAAGGTGCAGGAAAGACAATGTCCTCACTTCAAACAGAACTTTTGGTTTCTGACGGTCAGACAATCGAACCGAAAACACCTGTTGCAAAAACTCAGGTTCTTGCAATCAATGATGGTGTTGCATCAATTAAAGCAGACAGCGAAGATGCAAGAAGATTGTTGTTGACAAGCAAAACTTACGAAACCGAGGTTTCCGTAAAAGGAAAAGCAAACGTTAAGAAGGGCTCTTTTGTCAGACTTGACTCGGTACTTGCAGATTCGGGCGAAAAATCTCCTGTTTCCGGTATGGTTACGGCAGTTAATAAAGGTTCGATTACAATCAGAAACGGTCGTCCTTACCTTATCAGTCCGGGTACAATGTTGCAGGTAGAATCGGGTGCTTTGGTTCTCCGCGGTGATATTATCGCAACATTGAAATACGAAAGACAAAAGACGGGCGATATCGTTCAAGGTTTGCCTCGTGTAGAAGAACTTCTTGAAGGCAGAAAGCCGAAAGATTGCGCAATTTTGGCAGAAGAAGACGGCGTAGCGGAAATCGTCACCGATGAAGATTTGCCGAGATTGTACCTTGTTAATGATAACGGCAGAACCGAAATTAAATATGCTATTGATTCTAACATTATTGTTCAGAACAAACAGCAGATTAAGAAAGGTCAGCCTTTGACAAGCGGTCCTTTGAATCCGCACGATATCATCAGACTTTGCGGACCGGAAGCCGCTCAACAATATCTTGTAGACGAAGTTCAAAGAGTATATCGTTCTCAAGGTGTTGAAATTGCGGATAAACACGTTGAAATTATCGTAAGACAGATGACTAAGAAGGTCAGAATTGTTGATGCGGGTGATACGACGTTGTTGCCCGGTGAATTGGTTGAAATGCAAACTTTTGAAGCCGAAAATAAAAAGGTTGAAGAAGCAGGCAAAACTCCCGCAACTTGCGAATACATGTTGTTGGGTATTACAAAGGCTTCTTTGAACACCGAAAGTTTCATTTCGGCTGCATCATTCCAAGAAACAACGAGAATTTTGACGGAAGCTGCAGTTGACGGTAAGAAAGACTTGTTGAGAGGTTTGAAAGAAAACGTTATCATAGGTCGTTTAATTCCTGCCGGAACAGGTTTCCATCATTTGTCGAACGCAAATGAGGAAAGAGATCGCGAAGAAAGAAAACGCGCAGTTGCTCAACGAAATCAAGCACGTAAACCGTCAGCGATTTTGGAAGAAATCGAAGGTATGTTTGGTGCACCTGATTTCCAATTGGGTGATGATAACCAATAGATAATTACAATTTAAAAGACACCATATTACTATGGTGTCTTTTATTTTATAAAGAGGGGTGTGTATGAAAGTTTTAGCTAATTTATTAGATACAAGGAATAATTACAATAGTTATACTAATAACAAAGCAAATGGATATAATAATGTTTATTATGCAAAGCCTGTTATGTATGACAGAGTTTCGTTTACGGCAGGATTAACAAATAATGCCAAAAAATCCGTTGAGCTGATAAGGACTGCTTTGGAAAGTATTGAGCATCAATTTTCGTCATTGACTCCTAATTTATTATCTGATATAAGAAAAAATTATTCGAAGCTAGTCGCAAGAAAAGGTCCGGGTTTAACTTTTAAAGTTTCTCAATATGGTGAGAAGATTTCTATTGTCAAAAATAATAAGGACAAAAAGTTGTTAAGGATAACAGTTCAGGATGATTTGAAGGACGACTTTATATTGTTAAATCAAGACAAGCTGATTAATCATACGCGCGGCTTAAGGGATGAAAATGTCGAGGAGTATGTAGGTTTAGCTCGTGAAGAGTTGGAAAAATTTAGTAAATATGTAAAAGAGAGTACCATAGATAAACCTAAAAATACTTCTACCATAAAAGTAGTGAAAAAAATTCCCGTGAAACCCGTTCAAAATGTCGCATTAAAATCGGGAGTGGCAAACCATTTAAAAGCGCCTTTACCTGTCCAAAAAATAATGAAAATATTCGCCTCAGACGGTTCAATGCTTCCGCAAAATATTCATGCTGTCATATCACCTTCAAATAAGCAGGTTATAGGATTGTCAACAGTAGATAATAACGGTATAACATATTCCGTATCTAAAGGTATAAAAAGTGCTTATGGTGATGATTTAACGTATTTGATATTTAAGAAAACAAGTCCTGACGGAGTGAGAAGTTATTTGGCGGTTGACTTAAAAAGTTACAAGTTTTTGATGTTGAATAATGATTTCAAACCATTAATAAGAAACAATACCGTATATGAATATTCTGCAGATGAGGTTACAAAACGCGGTATGGATAAACGTTTGGAAACATTTGTTGATGTTTTAACAAACGGAGTTGATGTTGAGGCTTTAAAAGTCCAAGAAAATATTAAACCTGTTAAAGTTGTACATTCTCGTGTAAAGAAAATTTATTTAAAACCTGCTACAGAAGATAAAAAAGCAAAAGCGGATAAAGTATCTAAAAAGCCAAAAGCT
>CADBNI010000028.1 GCA_902795965.1 uncultured bacterium | reverse complement strand
TGAATATGATGAAAGAAGAACAAAATTTCTTAACAGTTTAGGATATAACGTAGTAAGATTTTGGAATAATGATATTGATAAAAATATGGAAGGAGTAATGCAATATTTAGAGAAATACATTAGCCCCCACCTTAATCCTCCCCCATAGGGGAGGAAATTTTTTATCACATTTCGCACAATAAAAAAACTCCCTTAAAGGGAGTTTTTATTTTTTCTGAAAAATCATTACATATTCGTGTTTAAAGATAAAAAATCCGCCCGCAAGTGCGCGATATCGCCACAGGTTTGCGGTCTTACCTTTTGCACGTTCGTTTCCTTGAATATCCTTGACAATTATACCTTTTAGGCGGAAGCCCAATTTCATCATTCGTGCCATACATTCAAAACCCAAAGGTTGAACCTCCGAATTTTTATAACTGTCACCGATAATCAATGCGGCAAATCGGTCTTTTTCGAGCAAATCATATCCGTTTTTCGCAACTTTTTCAAACAAATCATAAAACTGTTCTGTTGATTCGCAGTTAGACAAATCCTCTTTTTTATCCGAAAATTTGATAATATCATCATAAGGCGGGTGTAAAATCAAAAACTGCGCTTTTTCTTCACCCATAATCTCAAGCCTTGCCTTAACTTTTTCTTTTGCAAGCTCTGAGGCAGAATCCGCACAAATAATATTTACATCAGTAACAAGTTGTTTCGGCGTAAACTTTTCGGAAACATGCTCCGCAAGTTCGTCTTTCAATTCAACACCGATACAGCGTCTGTTCATATTAATCGCTTCAATTCCCGAAGTTCCCGAACCGAAAAACAAATCCAAAACAATATCATTTTTTTTCGTAAATCTTTCGTATAATTGTTGAGCAATCTGCGGAATATAATTCCCGTGATATTCGTTTGAATGTCCGTTTTCTTTCAAACGTGTCGGAAACTCCCACAACGTATCGGTTTTAACGTGTTCGTACGCTTTCCAGTTATTCAAATCAATATCACTGTATTTGGTCGTTTTGACAGGTTTTACAACCTGCAAATCGGCTTTCTTTAAGGGTTTTAATTTTGTATTTGTTCTTGCCAAATCAATCCACCTGTTTTGCTAAATTTCGTGAAGCGTAAGACGTGAGGAAAAGACCTTACAGGCACTACAAAAAAATAATTTTTCGAGCGTAGCGAGCGTAACGAACTTCTCACCTTTCACTTCTCACATTTCACATTTTATATTTTTGTTTCAATTTTGTAATCAAACATTTAGATGAAATTGTATTTGTTATAATATGAGCTTGGAGGCAAAATGTTCGAGGGAGCATTGACACTAAGTAATTTTTATATGATAGCAGGATTTCTGCTTTCGATGTATGCTTGTGTTTCCAACGATATTATTCAAACTCTCGGAACATTTTTGAGCGCAAATAAAAATACCCCGTTTTATTATTTGTGGTTTTTCTCGGTTGCAGTACTTGCTATCACTATAGTAACCGGCTGGATTGTAAATGACGGAGATATGTCGTTCGGGCTTTTGACGAGAATACCCGTTACTGAACAATACACATTCTTATACCTGCTGCCGCCAATAATTCTGATAATTTTGACACGCTGGGGAATACCCGTTGCTACGACATTTTTGGTTTTGAGCGTATTTTCGATAAGTGATGTTTCGGTCATTTGGCTGATGCTGACAAAATCCGTTCTCGGCTATGTTATTGCATTTATTGTAGCAATAATAATTTATAACATCATAGGCAGACCTGTCGAAAGATATTTTTATTACACCCAAAAACGCTCGGGCAACGAAAAAATTTCCAAATGGTGGATGGTTGCAAAATGGTGTTCTACGGCATTCATCTGGTCGCAATGGCTCGTTCAGGATTCGGCAAAACTCTTTGTATATCTTCCGAGAAAAGCCTCAGTTTATGAACTTTTGTTTGTATTGCTTTGTTTTACGATATTTTTGGGAATTTTAACATATCAAAGAGGCGGAGATATTCAAAAAATCGTCAAGATGAAAACAAATGTTCAAGATCCGCGCTCTGCAACGATTATTGATATAATTTATGCATTTTTGCTTTTGTATTTTATTAATTTGAATAATGTTCCTATGTCAACTACATGGGTATTTATAGGACTTTTGGCAGGTCGTGAAATTGCACTTTATCAAAGACTGCGTTTTGAATCCCCGAAAAAAATGTACAAACATATCTTGAAAGATTTGTACAAAGTAGTTTTGGGGTTGGTCGTTTCAATTATTGCGGTTGTACTTTTGACACAGTTCGGTGCGGTAAAAGAATTTTTCTTCTCTCATTTTATTGGCGGTTAATATGGCAAGAATAAAACAGCTTTCCAAACATTTAATAAATCAAATTGCGGCGGGAGAGGTAATTGAGCGTCCCGCATCAGTTGTAAAAGAATTGACAGAAAACTCCATTGATGCGGGTGCAACAAAAATCAGCGTTGAAATAACCAATGATTGTCGTGATATCAGAGTTGCGGACAACGGTTCGGGCATTCATCCGGACGATATTATGCTTGCGTTTTCCAAGCACGCAACAAGCAAAATTGCAACGGACGAAGATTTGTATAATATTCACACACTCGGATTTCGAGGAGAAGCACTTTCAAGTATTATTTCCATTGCAAAATTGAGTTGTACCACAAGAACCAAGGATTTTGAAACGGGAACGAAGGTTATTTGTGAAAATTCTGAAGTCAAACAGGTTGAAACAGGTTGTGCAATCGGAACAATTATGGAGGTTAAAAATCTTTTTTATAATATTCCCGCAAGATTAAAATTCCTAAGAAGTTCAAGCACGGAATTTTCTTACATACAGGAATTAATCCAATCCGTTGCGCTTGCACACCCCGAATGCTCAATAGAACTCAAAAAAAACGGAAAAACAATATTAAAAACTTCGGGGCAAAATAATCTTTTACAGACAATAAAAGAAGTTTATTCGTCCGAAATTACCAAAAATCTCAAAGAAGTTTTGAGAACGGACAATTTTTCGGGGCTTAAAATCAGCGGTTACGTAAGCACACCCAACTATACACGCTCAAGCAAAAAAAGCTATCACATGTACATAAATTCAAGAACCGTCAAAGATCCCGTTTTTCAAAAAGCGATTGATACGGCTTACCGTAACTTAATTGCAAACGGCAAATATCCTTTTATTGTGCTTAATCTTGAGATGCCGACAGAGGACGTTGACGTAAACGTTCACCCGACAAAACGCGAAGTCAGATATAAAAACGCAAATCAGATTTTTAACTTTATTATGACCTCAATTCAGGGCGGTTTGACAAATTATATTGAGCGAAAAGTTGAAACTTTGCAACAATTTAACAAACCTCAAAACATTGTTGATTTTGTTCAGCCTCAACTTGAAAAAACTGGTGAAGTTATTTTTGACAAAAAAGATGATACCGTTTATATTTCAAATTCCGCAATGGAAAATTTGGAGCGGGAAACAAGGCGGGAAGAACCTGTTGAACAGCGCAGGTTTTTTGTGCCGGTTGAAAAAACGCCTGAGACGGAAGAAAATATTATCGGTCAATACAGAAATACTTATATCCTGATTGAAAAAGATGACGGACTTGAGATTGTAGATCAGCATATTGCCGAAGAAAGATATAATTACGAAAAACTTTTGGCGGATAAAGAGATTGTTTCGCAGATGTTGTTTGTTTCTGATGTAATAGAGGTTTCTGTTGCGGAAGCGGAATTAATCAGAGAAAATATGAATAAGTTTGAAAAATTCGGTTTTGGGATAGAATTTACGGACGAAACAAAACTTATTTTCAGAAAAGTTCCTCAACTTATTGCAAAGGTAAATCCGAAAGAAATTTTAGCTGATATTTTGGAAAATATTGACGGAAATATTGACAGTCTTGAAGAAAAGATTTTGAGAACCACTGCCTGCAAAGCCTCTGTCAAAGCGGGTCAAAAACTTTCTGTATGGCAGATGCAGGAAATTATAAAAAAATGGCGCACGACAAAAATGCCCTATACCTGCCCGCATGGCAGACCTATAACCCATACGATTGCGCACAAAGATATCGCTGCGTTTTTTCAACGAAATAATTAGAAAATTGGTTAAGTAAGGTAAGTTGAACAGGTACTTATTATTTCATATAACATACCGAAACTGTCATGCTGAACGTCGGAATGGCGAGAACTTTTCCCTCGCCCCAACGGGGAGAGGGTTAGGGGTATTAAAAACAACAGATAATTCAAATGCCGTTTATTTTCCGATACATACTTATCCGACTTACCTAACTTATTTTACTTACCAAACTTTAAATCACCAAGGATAATCCTTCTCAATTTTCCAGTTGTCATGCAGGATTAAACCGCTACAATATGTCCCTGCATCTGTTGTTGCAGTCTTTGAACAACCTTTCGTACCGCTTTTTAACACTATTCTTTTGTTACCTTGACCATACATATATACTCCGCTTTTGTTAATATCAGCGTAAGAAACATGCACTGATGTTTTAGTTATTAAAATAGTAAAAGTATCTTTACCAATTTTATTCGGACCTTTTTTACCGTTTAAATCAACATATACTTCACAAAATGTGCCTCTCGGATAAAAGCCGATGACACTGCCGTTAGC
>CADBNI010000027.1 GCA_902795965.1 uncultured bacterium | reverse complement strand
CTTTAAGGGTAAAATTGAACCCCTCACCCGCATTTGTACGGCTCCGCCTACAAATGCTCCCTCTCCCCGTTGGGGCGAGGGTTGAACCTCCGCTAAAGTAAAAGCTACTCTATTATTCATAGTATTCTCCATATAAATTTATATTAAATTTAGTATCTTATAATATACTTATTGTAACTTATAGGGTTAGATAAGTCAAGTGTTTTTATTCAAATGTATATTTATATTATGTACATAGTAAATTTATATAACATACGTTGGAAAAAGCGGTACACACAGGAAGAAATAATAAAAGCAACGGGTTTGAGCAAAAAAGTTATCGTCAAACTTTTTAGCGGGAAATATCACAATTACGAATTAAAGACACTTGAAACAATCGCAGAATTTTTTGGTTGCAAAATCAATGACATTCTTATAGAAGTTGATTAAAAATCCTATAACAAGTTGAATTATTGTAAAAATATTGTTCAAAATATGAATTTGCATTATAATATTGCAGTAGAAATTTTTAGTGAAGGAGAGATTATGATGAAAAATTTTGCATCTCCAAAGGCTTTCATGGCTATGTTGGCTGTGTTGTTTTTTGGAATTTCACCTGCATTTGCAAGTGAAGCCGATTTGGTTGTCCCGAATATCAAGGACACAAACCCCGATTTCTTCAATTATTTGTTAATCGGTATCGGGATTGCCGTTATCGGACTTGTTTTCGGATTTATTGAGTTTTTGAGAATTAAAAAACTTGATGTTCACTCTGCAATGGCAGAAGTAGGAAATACTATTTTTGAAACCTGTAAAACTTACCTTATTCAACAGGGAAAATTCCTTTTTGTATTGGAAGTTTTAATCGGGTTGTGTATAGCCTTTTATTTCGGTTATTTGCAGGCAATGCCTTTGAAAAACGTATTGATTATCCTTGCCTGGTCGGTAATCGGTATTTTGGGTTCTTATGCGGTTGCGTGGTTCGGTATCAGAATGAACACGCTCGCAAATGCAAGAACCGCTTTTGTTTCACTCAAAGGTAATCCTTTGAATATCCTGAATATTCCTTTGAAAGCAGGTATGTCAATCGGTGTATGTCTTGTATCGGTTGAACTTATTCTTATGCTTACAATTCTTTTGTTTGTACCCGGTGAAATTGCGGGTGCTTGTTTTATCGGTTTTGCTATCGGTGAAAGTTTGGGTGCGTCCGCACTTCGTGTTGCAGGCGGTATCTTTACAAAAATTGCCGATATCGGTTCCGATTTGATGAAAATTCAATTCGGGATTAAAGAAGATGACCCGCGTAACCCCGGTGTTATTGCCGATTGTACGGGTGACAATGCGGGCGATTCCGTAGGACCTACGGCTGACGGGTTTGAAACTTACGGTGTAACGGGTGTTGCACTTGTTTCATTTATTTTGTTGGCGGTTTTCGGTGCGGAAAATCAGGTTCAACTTTTGACCTGGATTTTCGTTATGAGATTTTTGATGATTGTAACTTCTGTTGCTGCATATTGGTTTAACAACGTTGCAGACAGAATTTACGCTGTAAAAACCGAAAAATTTGATTTTGAAAAACCATTGACAAACCTTGTATGGCTAACTTCAATTCTTTCCATCGCAATGACATTTGGTGTAAGCCACTGGTTATTGTCAGATATGGGCGGAAATTTGTGGTTAATTTTGTCAACAATAATTTCTTGCGGAACTTTGGGTGCTGCATTAATCCCCGAATTTACAAAAATATTCACATCACCCAAAGCAAAACATACGGAAGAAGTTGTAACCGCATCACGAGAAGGCGGAGCATCTTTGACAATACTTTCGGGTATTGTTTCGGGTAACTTCAGCGGATTTTGGATTGGTATGGTAATCGTTCTTTTGATGGGACTTGCTTACTTTGCATCAACTCAAATCCCCGAAGCGGTTATGATTTATCCTTCGGTATTTGCTTTCGGGCTTGTAGCATTCGGATTTTTGGGAATGGGCCCCGTTACAATCGCGGTTGATTCTTACGGCCCCGTAACGGATAACGCTCAATCGGTTTACGAATTGTCTTTAATCGAAGATATTCCGAATGTCGGTGAAGAAATCGAAAAAGAATTCGGTTTCAAACCTGATTTTGAAAATGCTAAAAAATACTTGGAAGAAAATGACGGTGCTGGAAATACATTCAAAGCCACTTCCAAACCCGTACTTATCGGTACCGCGGTTGTAGGTGCTACAACAATGATTTTCTCATTGATTTTGGTTATAAAATCCACTCTCGGTATTGAACCCGAAATGATTTTGAACCTGTTAAATCCGTATACGCTCTTGGGATTTTTGTCGGGCGGTGCGGTAATCTACTGGTTCTCGGGAGCATCTATGCAGGCTGTTACGACAGGTGCTTATTCCGCAACCGAATATATCAAAGACAATATCAAACTTGATGATGCAAATTCAAAGAGTGCAAACGTTGCAAATTCCAAAGAAGTTGTAAAAATTTGTACTCAATATGCGCAAAAAGGTATGATAAACATCTTTATCGCACTGTTTACGTTTGCGCTTGCATTTGCTTGTCTTTCCGCTCCGACGGCGGGAACAAACGCTCCCGTATCCTTCTTCGTTAGCTATTTGATTGCGATTGCGGTGTTTGGGTTGTTCCAAGCCGTATTTATGGCTAACGCGGGCGGATGCTGGGATAACGCAAAGAAAATCGTTGAAGTCGATTTGGCTGAAAAAGGAACACCTTTGCACGAGTCAACCGTTGTCGGTGATACGGTGGGCGATCCGTTCAAGGATACTTCATCAGTTGCAATGAACCCGATTATCAAATTTACGACATTGTTCGGACTTCTTGCAATGGAAATCGCAATTTCCGCATCATTCAGATGTATTGCGCCGATTGCGGGCTGGGTATTCCTCGTAATTGCTTTGATTTTCGTAATTCGTTCATTCTATGCAATGAGAATACCGACAAGCAAATAGGATAAAATAATAATAAAAAAGGCACTCCTTTAAGGGGTGCTTTTTTTAAACTTTTCCTCTTAACTGTCCGCAGGCGGCATCAATATCCGCTCCGCGCTCCAATCTTACGGTAACTTTTTTGCCCGATTGCTCAAGAAGTGATTTAAAACGCATAATCGAATTTCCCGAAGGCTTTTGATAATCATTTTTTTCTGTCGGGTTGTAAGGTATTAAATTAATATTGCATTTTATGTCTTTCAAGTAATTCACAAGCTGTTTTGCGCTTTCGATTGTGTCATTAAGGTCTTTTATCAAAAGATATTCTATCGTAATTCTTCTGCCTGTTTTTTCAATATATTTTTTCAACGCTTTGTGCAAATCCGGCATAGGGTATTTGTTTTCAATTTGCATAAGTTTTGAACGAATTTCATGATTTGGCGCGTGTAAAGAGAGCGCAAGCGTTGATTGCATATCAAGCTCCGCAAGCCGTTCTATTCCGGGAATAATCCCCGAAGTCGAAACCGTCAGACGCCTTGCCCCGATTTGAAAATTTTCGTTAAAAATTTCCATGGCTTTTAAAACATTGTCAAGGTTTAAAAGCGGTTCGCCCTGCCCCATAAACACGACATTTGTGACTTTCAGCCCTGTGTCACGCTGAATTGTCAAAACCTGTTCGATAATTTCTTTGTAAGTCAAATTTCTGATAAATCCGCGTTTGCCCGTTGCGCAAAAAGAACAGTTTACGGCACAACCTACCTGAGAACTTACGCAGGCGGTAAGATTTGCACGATTGTCAAAACGCATAAGGACGGTTTCCACGCATTCACCGTCAGGAAATTCCAAAAGATATTTCAATGTTCCGTCCGAACTTTCCTGTTTAATTTTGATTTTTACGTCCGTCACTTGCGTTGTTTGTTTGAGTTCTTCCCTGAATTTTACGGACAAATCAGTCATTTCGTCAATAGAATTTACCGATTTGAGATAAATCCAGTTGTGAATTTGTCTTGCGCGAAATTTTGATGCGCCCAAATTGTCCGTTATTTCTTCAATTTCTTTTAAATTTAGTCCTGAAAGTGTTTTCAATCTGCTAATCCTTTATTTTCGTTTTGTACCATTCAATGATTTCGACCATAGCGTGAAGCATCATTGCAACGGGTTCAACCTCTTTTTTCCACTCGTAAAATCCGCAGGTTTCGGGCAAAATATCAAGCGGATTGTCGGGAAATACCCTGCAAATTTCGGGACGGTTTTCGTAATCCGAACATCTTTTGCAGTCGGTAAGTTTCGGACAGTGGTAAAAATAAACCTCGCCTTCAACATTTTCCGAAAGCATTTTTAAGTATTCTGGATAAATTTTTTCCGCTTGTGAACGGTCTTTGTAAGGTACAAAGATTTTCGTAAACTGATTTGCAAATTTGTCACCGTTATCGGCTCGTTTTTTGAGTTCTTCGGGTGAATACTCAGAACACGCAAGGTTACAACAGGTTGCACACCCTTTGCATTCAAAATTGTTACGGTATGCCAATATTTCGCTCCATTTTCTCAAAATTTCGCGGGAGATATCGTTTTCAAACATATCAAGAACGGCATTTTGCCACTGTTTTCCGACACTGTTTTGTTCAAATTCATCAAAAATATCACCTTCAAAATTTAGGGGTTTGATTTCGTCAACACGTTGCTTTATCGCCTCAGCGGATTTCAAAAAAATCTCCCGATAACGAATTTTCATATCCTTAAATTTTGCAGTTAAATCAGTCATAATAATATTTTAGCATAAAAAATATAAATTATATATACGGTTTTGTGCGTACAAATTTCAAATCATATCCCAAAATATTACCGATAAGCAGAGCTTCTTCGTATTTAAGTGTTCCTCGCAGGAGTTTTTGAGAAATATTGGAACGTGAAATATTTTTCCCCGTTCGTTTGCTCATTTCTTTAGCAATATCCGTAATAGACATATCGTTTTCAAGCAAAAGCATTCTTATATCTTTTCTGACTCTCATAACAGCCCCTTTTGTAACGATATTGACACGTTTAAATTAATAATGTAAAATGCGTTATTATAAAGGAACGTTTTTATAATATAGTCACACGCAAATTAATAAATATTAATAAAGGAGAAATATATGACAAAACAATTTGGTTTTACTTTAGCGGAAGTTCTCATCACCCTCGGAATTATAGGTGTAGTTGCAGCATTGACCATGCCGACATTAATTAAAAATTATCAAAAGCATGAAACGGTTAATCGTTTGAAAGAAACGTACAGTATTCTCTATCAAGCCGTCCGCATGTCCGAAACCGAAAACGGACTTTTGGAAACTTGGGAAATACCGAATACATATTATAATGCAAATACATATACCTATGGAAAAGCATTTTTTACACAATACTTAAAACCGTATTTGAAAGTAGCAAAAGAATGTAAATATTTGTCAAACGAATGCTGGGCAGATAAATATACCTGGGCAAACGGTGTTGCTGATGATACGTATTTTCCGTCATCAAAAAACAAAACATACGGCATGGTCTTAGCCAATGGAAGTGTTATCGGGTTTTGGCCTCGAGGTTCTTTTTGTGAAATATATGTTGATTTGAACGGTAAAAAAGGTCCGAATAAAATTGGTAAAGATGTATTTGATATTGTAATAGCTAAAACACCAAGAAATGATTCGTTTGGTAATTTTAACAAAAGCGGAGTATATATGTATGGTCAAGGTATACAAAGAACGGTATTAACATCAGGTGAGTTAGGTTGTTCAAAGACTGCAACAACTTATGTAGGCTCATACTGCGGAGCATTAATTATACATGACGGTTGGAAAATCGAGAAGTATTATCCGTGGTGATTTAAAGTTGGGTGAGTAAGATAAGTTAGGTAAGTTGGGTAAGTACTTATCGGTAAAAATCTCCCTCGCCCCTTGTGGGAGAGGGTAGAATTTCAATATGAGAGCTTGCTCGAATATTAGAAATTCGGGTGAGGGGT
>CADBNI010000026.1 GCA_902795965.1 uncultured bacterium | reverse complement strand
TGATTAAGCAATATGCGTGTTTTTCTTTCTTATCCAATATTCTTTCTTTTTCCGTCGCAATGAAAAAGAAAGAATATTGGTGAGGGGAGTGGGGGCTCACAGCCCCCACATTCAATAAATACATAAAAACTTTTAAACCCCTCACCCGAATTGCTAAATTCGCCAAAGGCTCATCAAGCAATTCTTCCCTCTCCCTCAAGGGGCGAGGGAAAATTTATAAAATTAATATTTATATTAAGAAATGTAACAAAAATACCCAAAACCCTTAAAGTTTCCTTAAAAAGTGCCGATTAACATAATAAGGAAACAAAAAAGGGAATGTTATGATGAATGTTAACGCACAGTACAAATTAGGCATTGATACGACTACTTTACAACAGGTATCGCAGGAAATTCTTAAACGTGCTGCCGAAAAAAACAGTCAGTATGTTAATACCAATACGTCTTTTGTTAACAACGTCAGAAACGCTGCAGATTTGGGTTTGGATTTGTACAAAGGTAATGTTGATACAAATGTTGCACGTCAAATCGCTATGAACAATTCGGGTTTGCAAATCCAATTAAATCAAAATGTTTTAAATTCAATCAGCTATTTGAATGCAAAAGCTGCACAAAATGTTCAGAAAAATGTTGAAGGAAAAATTACCGTAGCTTTGAACGAAGGTGTCGGTCGTACCGAAAGAATGAATGAACCTGCAAAATTCAACAGTATCGTAAGTCTTGCAACAGGCAAAGACAAAAACGGCTCTGCCCCTTCATACAAAGGTGAATTTTTGTTTATTAAACGCGAAAAAGATAAAGAAGAAGCTGTTGCTTAGGCTTTTGTCGTAAATTTTATAAGATTAAAAATTTTGTATTCTTTTTTGTCTTTAAAATATTTAATTTTTGCGATTGTTAAACCAAATAATCTGAATTTTTTAATTTTTGTATGAAAATGATCGATATTTATGTTGTTGGATTTAATATAATTAATCATTTTTTCATTAGTATATTTGTTATCTTGATTTTTTTTCTCAGATTTTGTTTTAATTATTGAATTGGGGTTGGGTCTGAAATAATTGTAACCGGTATTTGGTACAGTGATTAAGGAATTAGTCAAATTCAATGCCTGAACCGTAAACATTCTGTCCTCGTAATAAACATTTGGCTCAAATTCAAGATTTAATTCTTTTAATTTATCGGTTTTATAAATTTTATTCCACACATAACAATATTTAGGAACATTACAAACTAAAAATTTTTGACTTATGTCCGTAATCAATTCTTCTTTTTTAAATTTTAGGTAATATTCCTTTTTAATTTTATGTATTGTAAATATTTCGCCTGCCGCAATATCCGCATCAGATTTTTTTGCAGCATTGTATAATTTTTCATAAAAATCCAAATCAACCCAATCATCAGAGTCCGTAAATCCGATATATTCACCCTGCGCAATTTTCATACCGTTATTTCTTGCGATCGACATACCGAGATTTTCCTGTTCTAAAATAAAAATTCGGTTATCTTTTTGAGCATATTTTTTTAATATATCAAGACTACTATCTGTTGAGCCGTCATTAATACATATAATCTCTATATCTTTTAACGTCTGATTTATCAGGCTGTCAAGACATCTTGGCAAAAATTTTTCAACATTATAAACAGGTACAATTATTGATATTTTAGTCATTTTCAAAATTCCAAATAGAAAAAGTTACAAAAAATTCTAATTCTCGCATATAAATTCTATATAATATTAAGAAAGTTGTCAATACAATTCTATATATTATAGTGTAAAATTTTAAAACGAATATAAATAAAATATTTTTATGTTAAAGGAAAAATTTGCAAAAAATTTAAAAGCACTCAGAAAGTCAAAACATTTGACGCAGGAGCAGTTAGCCGAATCTGTTAATGTAGATTTCAGGTATATTTCATTGTTGGAAAATGCAAAAAGTTTTCCGTCTTGTGATTTAATTGAGCGTATAGTGAATGCGTTGCAAATTACTTATTCGGATTTGTTTGATTTTGAAAATGAATTATCAAGATGTGATATGGAAAAAATTATCATCAATTCTTTAGAAAAAATTGATGATAAAGATATAAAAATTATTTATAATTTGATAAAACAATTATATTAGGGTTTTCGTTTAAACCACCCTTTAACTTTTTGCCAACCGTCTTTGAAAAAGTCGCGGGTTTTGTCAAATTTATCTTTTACAAAATCTTTTGTTTTTTGCCAATCAAATTTGTTTTTCAAACCTTTTAAACCGCAGCCGCCTTTAAACCAATTCAAAATTGATTTGTATTTAAATCCCGCCAAAACAATTCCGCCGAGTGCAAGTGCGCCAAACAACCATTTTTTCCAAGAAGGATTTTTGATAAAACTTTCGTTTTTATCTTCATTTTCCGGTAATTGTGCTTTTTCCCGCTTAAATTCATCAATTTCGGGTTGATTTATTGCGGGAGCTTTTGGCGGTTGTCCGACATAAGGTGACGGAGGCATTGCAGGTCTGCCTACATAGCGCGGTTTTTGACCCGTTATAAAAGATGCCGCATCATAATCAATAACATTATTCATTGCCAACAAATCTAAGTTGTACGCCCAATTTTCCGACATAAAAATAACCTACCTTTACATGTATATAAAAGTATTTTTTGCCATAATAATTGCTTTTTAAAAATTTATTTGTTAAATTTTGTAATATGAAGGGAATTTTATCGGAAAACAAATACCTTATAATCCTTTGGATTATTTGTGTTTTGGGGCTTTTATTTTTTACGGGACACTATGCGGGGATATTGATAGATTTCGGACGCGAAGTTTATTATCCCGAACAAATTTTGAGCGGAAAAGTTTTGTATAAAGATATTTTCAATATTTACGGCCCGCTTTCTTATCAACTGAATGCTTTGTGGTGCGGAATTTTTGGCACAAATCTTTCGACATTCTATGCTGTCGGTGCATTTTTGTCCTTATGGGCAGTGAGCGGTGTGTATTTGATTTCGTCAAAGTTTTTGTCAAAATTTTTGAGTTTTTGTATCGGAATATTTACTTGTGTAATCGGAATAGCTTCCGTAAGTATATTTAATTTTCATTTCCCGTATTCGTGGGCTGTAATGTACGGATTGTGCGGATTTTTGTTTTCACTGTATTTTCTTGTTTCTTATATAGAAACGGAAAAATCTCAAGACCTTTGTATAAGCGCATTGTTGGCGGGGTTTTGCGTAACATCAAAATATGATTTTTTGCTTTATGCGGTTTTGATTTTGTTTTTTGTTTTGAAAAACAAGGATTGGAAAGCACTTTTGTGCTTTTTTGCATTTCCTTTAATAAGTTTTGGAATTTTGTTTTTACAGGGGTTGAATTTTCACAACTTGATAAACTCTTTACAAACAATCAAAAACATGGCACAGAGCAAAACTTTAACGTATTTTTATCAAAACAGCGGAATATATTTTCACCCGAAAATTTTTATAACAAATACGATATTGTTTGTTTGTTTTGCATTACCTTTTGGCGGAATGATTTTGGGCGGAAAATTTTTCGGCAAAAATAAATTTGTATCCGTTACGATTTGTCTGATATCTTTGTGGCTTTTGTCAAAAATGTATACTCCCGAAATTGTTTTTGGATTTTTACCTTTATTTTTGTTTATATTCGCGTTGGCAAGTTGGCGAAAATTTGACGTAAAATCCGCAGTTTTAACTTTGTCGGTTTTGACGGCAAGTGCAAAAGTTTTTTGGCTTTTGATTATTCAAAGTTACGGCAGTTATTATGTTTCGGTGCTTTTGATTGCCGTTTTTACGATTTTGTTTAAGTATTTGAACAAAGATTTGGAAAAATTTGCGGGGATTTTTGTTCTTGCGTTGAGTTTGTTAATCTTTTCGGATAACTTTGGTAATTTGCAGGTTACGCAGTCAAAGATTGAAACTTCGCGCGGTGTTGTTTATACGGGAGCAAAATTTGCGAACGGTTCAAACGAATTGATAAAATATTTGGGCGAGAAAACAAAACCTTCGGATAGAGTGGTTATTTTCCCCGAAGGTATGATGATAAACTTTTTGGCTGAGAGAAAATCAGATGATTTTTACAATTCGCTTTTGCCTTTGTATGCGGAAAGCCTTGGTGAGAGCAGTTTTGTAAAACATTTTGCATCTGATATGCCCGAATATTTTGTTTTCAATAACCTTGATATGAGTGATTATTATTTCAAATATATTTGTCAGGATTACGGGTTGGAGTTTTGCGGATTTGTTAAGTCAAATTATACACTTGACGAAGTTATCGACGGTGATTTGAGATATTTGGTGTTTAAAAGAAAAGATTAAAATTATTTTTGTAATATAATCAAACTATGGACAGAAAAGATTTTATCAGCGCAAAGCGTATTGTTTTTAAATTCGGTACAAATATTCTCAGAGGTGATGACGGGTATGTGTCGCTTCCGAGGATTTTTTCGTTTATTGAAGATTTGTCGCACCTTGTAAAACAAGGAAAAGAGGTTATTGTTGTAACATCAGGTGCGGTAGGTTTGGGCAAAAAACGCCTCGGACTTGAAAGTACCGAAGGAGTTGCCCTAAAACAAGCCTGTGCCGCAATAGGGCAGGGAAAATTGATGTCCATTTACGAGAGCGGATTTGATACCTATGGACTTGTATCTTCTCAAATCCTGTTGACCGAAGATGATTTTTCGCTGAGAAAACGCTACTTGAGCCTCAGAACAACATTAAACAAACTTATTGAACTCGGTGTTGTGCCGATTATAAATCAAAATGATACGGTGTCGACCGTTGAAGTTGATCCGCAGTTTGAACACATGCAGGTTTGTTTTTCCGATAATGACAAGTTGTCCGCCCTTGTTGCGAGTGAACTTGATGCAGATTTGCTCGTAATTCTTTCCGATATTGAAGGACTTTATGACGAAAATCCCAAAACAAACCCAAAAGCAAACATAATCAGAAAAGTTGACGAGGTTACGGACGAAATTCTTGCCCTCGGCACTGATGCTTCCTCGGGAGGCAGAGGCGGAATGCGAACCAAACTTGAGGCTGCGCGTATGGTGACGCGTTTTGGCGGAAAAGTTCTAATCGCAAACGGCAAAATCCCTTACGTTATTAAAAGAATTTTTGAATGTGAAGAATTGGGAACAATGTTTTTGCCTCAAACCGAAACAATGTCTGACAAAAAACGCTGGATTGGTTATGCCACAAACATTATAGGTAAAATTATCGTTAATGAAGGTGCAAAACAGGCGCTTTTGGCGCAAAAAAGCCTTTTGCCGATAGGAGTTTGCGGAGTTATCAACGATTTTAACAAGGGTGATGTAATTTCCATTATTGACGAAAATAACCACGAGATTGCGCGCGGAATAGTGAATTATGACTCAAATGCCTGCCGAAAACTTGTCGGTCGTCATTCCGACAATATTATGGAAATCTTGGGATTTAAAAACTATGATGCAATAATTACGAGAGATAATATAACATTGCTTTAGTCGGTCAGAGCTTTCAATACTTTTAAAAAATCTTCGATTTTTTGCGGATTTTTAATCAAAAGTTCGTTAATCTCATCTAACATTTTTAATTGAGGGTCTTTTTGCCCGAAGTTAAACAGTTCTCTCGGTACGATATTTAATGTCGTTAATATTTTTTCAATCGTGTCCGCAGAACAAAAATTAACCCCTGTTTCAATGTTGCTTAAAGTGTTTTGGGCAACATTAATCATCTCCGAAAACTTTTCCTGCGAAAACCCCCTCTGCTTCCTTAAAACCTTTAATCTTGCTCCAAAATCTTTCTTAAAACTCATAATCCCTCACAAAATCAATCGTATTCCAAATTTTAACGATTTATAACCATGTTTTACAGATAAAATAGCCTAATAGTATTGACAATTATCTGTTATAACGATATAATATAGGTATAACAGATAAGGAGCAGATTATGAAAAAAGACAATAAGAGAGTGAGTGAAGTTAGTAAGGTGAGTAGAGTGAGTAAAGTATTTATGAAAGATATTCCCTTGCCCCTTGCGGGAAATGAGAAGAATAGAGGATTAGAGGACCGAAGGAGTAGCTGTTTACATGTCATTGACAAGAATTGTGAGGGGCAATCAGCCCCCACCCTAACCCTTTTCTATAACTCGAACAAAGTTCTCGTTAAGAAAAGCCTCTCACAAAACGATTATCAATCGTTTT